>CAZBSJ010000056.1:0-9001 GCA_964494165.1 uncultured Nitrospiraceae bacterium | reverse complement strand
GGACTTAAATATCTTGTTGCTTTGTAAAGATTTTGAAGCAGGTATGCCTGCCTAACGTTATCTCCAACTGCACTATTTAGGCTAATCAGAACTTTGATAGAGGAAGCCTGACCTTAAAAGTTGTCCCTTCATTGCTGCTTTCAACAGATATCTCACCGCCATGAGATACGATTATCTTTTGAACGATCGCCAGACCAAGCCCTGTGCCCTTCTCTTTTGTTGTGTAAAATGGCAGAAAAATCTTGTCCTTTATTCCCTCAGAAATGCCGTGTCCTGTATCTGAGACTATCACCTCAACAAAATCACCTATATTTTTATAGCCAAGACTGAGCTTGCCGCCATCCTTCATAGCCTCAACAGAATTCTGAATAAGATTAGTGCATGCCTGCCTTAAAAGCACTTCATCTCCTGATACATAGGCTGACTTGTCGATATTTAAAGAAACTTCAATCTTGTTATTCTCGCCCAAAATGCTTGAAATGCAGTTCTCTATCATCTCATTGAGGTTGATCTTTGATACTGCCAATTCAACCGGCCTTGCAAATGACAAGAAATCAGAGATAATCCTGTCCATCACGTCAACTTCTTTTGAGATTGACTCAATAGTAGGAAGCATGTCATTGCCTGCTTTTTTTGAGAGCAACTTTGTATAGCCTGCAATTACTCCCAGAGGATTCCTCAACTCATGGGCGATGCCTGCTGATATCTCTCCGAGACTTGAAAGCCTTCTCCTTAGTTCCGCCTGTGATTCAAGCGCCTTAAGCTCTGTCAGATCAGTAAAGACAAGGATATTTCCGATCTCTTTTCCTAAGCTGTCCCTAAGAGGAGAAACAGTAAGCCCCAGCCATATTCTCCTTCCGTCCGAGGTTTGATACTGTGACTCTCCCCTCTCAACTGATTTCTTCTCCCTGATTATGTTCGAAATAGGAGCGCCTAAAATCTCATCGTAACTTTTCCCAATCGCATCTCCTGATCTAAAACCAAGGATTCTCTCTGCTGAAATGTTTATGCTCTTTATCCTTAAATCGCTGTCAAAGCTTATTACACCGCTTGGCACGCTTTGAAGCACATTTCTATTATAGCTCTCTACATCATCTGCCTTTTGTTCAGCAATCTTTCTTAATTCTTCCAGTTCCTTTTCTTTTTCCTTAAGCTTAGCAACAAGTTCATGAAATGTGTCAACTACAAAACCTACCTGAGACCTGTCCTTCTGTTCAGGCCTTTTATTCTCACTTCTTAGCCTCATAAAGACCCTTAAGAGATAAAAGAAAGCGACTATTACAACAAAAAACAGGACCGAAAATAAGAATATTGTCTCAACGTTCATCTGTATCTAAGATACCAGGCAAATATCTCCTGGCCAAAGAAAAGCGTTATTACTGCGCCTGCGGCAAGAAATGGGCCAAATGGTATTTTTGTCTTTCTCCCTTTTCCTCTGAAGATCATAAGAAATACCCCCCAAACAGAGCCCAGGAGACTCCCGAGAAATGTTGTTAGGAGAACAGACTTCCATCCCATTATTCCTCCAAGCATTGCCATCATCTTTATATCTCCGCCGCCCATGCCTCCCCTGCTCAAAACAGCAACAAGGTAAAAAAGGACAAAACCTGTAACTCCGCCGATAATGGATGCCTTATATCCAAGCATAGACCATCTCATAAAAGGATCAGGAAGCATTAAAGAGCCTGCAATAAGTCCTATCATGATGCCAGGCAGGGTTATGCTGTCAGGGATTATCTGAAAATCAAGGTCTATAAAGGTTATAACTATCAGGGCAGAGACAACTGCAAAATAAAACAGAGTATGCCATCCTAAGCCGAATCTCCAGAGCAAAGCGATATAAAATAGCCCGTTAACAGCCTCTACTAATGGATACCTGAAAGATATCTTTTCCCTGCAAGACCTGCACCTGCCCATGAGAATCAGATAGCTGAGAATCGGGACATTATCCCAGATATTTATCGGAGTATTACAGGAAGGACAGTAGGAGGAAGGGAGGATTATGGATTTTTCCCTGGGAATCCTGTATATACATACATTCAAAAAAGAACCGACAACAGAACCGAAAAGAAAAACTATCAGATAAAGGATAAAATCCTGCTTCATCCCTCAAGCCTGCTTATATCTGCAGCCTTTTTCTTTATCCCGTCAATTTCTGAATCTATCTTCTCAAGCTCTGCCATTGTCTCCATGATTACCTTGTCTTTAAGAAGGTTTTTGTCAGGCTGCTCTCTGAATTCAAACACCCGCTCTCCTATGACTTTGAGCTTTTCAGCCCTCTCTTTTTCTTTTTTCTCTCCGTCAGACAGGAGCTTCAGGACAGAAAACTCGATCTTTACCCTTTCTGAGAATACGGTAGAAAACCATTTTATCCTATCAACGCCTGAACTAAAATTATCTTTTATCTTCTTTAACATCTCTCCCTCCTATAAAATTACAACTAAAAAAAACTTAATATCATCACTGTCTAAAATAATTAAAAAGGCCGGATGCTGAAGAAATACAATGACGACACCATATAAAATTAATCCACCCCCACATATTCATAAATACATATACCATATTGTTCTATTCAACGTTTCTTCTCGAAGAAAGGTTGCACATTTTAATATTTTGTCGATTCATTGTATTTATGAGGCATTCGGCCTTTTTATAAATTTTATTTTGAACAAGTATGATTTCTACCTGTTTAACTTGTCTTAAACAACTCTATTCTGCCCTTCCAAAACCCTCCAACCACCTTCTTCAATTCAGGCAATGAATTTAGCCCTGAATCCCTCTCTATCAGATCAAAAGCCTCTTTCCTTGCAACCTCAAGAAGCCTCGCATCCCTTACTATGTTTGCTACCTTAAGATCAGGCATCCCTGACTGCCGTGTGCCAAAAAATTCACCCGGCCCCCTGATAGAGAGATCTTCCTCTGCTATCCTGAATCCGTCATTACTCTTTACCATTACATCGAGTCTTTGCTTTGCATCATCACTGATTGGATAATATGCTAACAGAAAACAATATGATTGGCTACTCCCCCTGCCGACCCTGCCCCTCAGCTGATGAAGCTGTGATAGCCCGAATCTTTCGGCATGCACAATAAGCATCATAGATGCGTTGGGGACATCCACGCCTACCTCTATCACTGTTGTAGAAACCAGAAGGTCTATCTCCCCGTTTCTGAATGCCGACATGACAGCCTCTCTTTCCTGAGGTTTCATCCTTCCGTGAATCAGTCCAATTTTTAAATCATGGAAAATCTTCTTTAATGCATCAGCTCCCATAATTGCAGATTTTAGGCTCGTCTTATCAGACTCTTCTATCACAGGGTAAATCACATACACCTGCCTGCCATTTTTTGTCTCTTTTGAGATTGCATCATAAACATAGGGCTTCTGGCTCTCATAAAAAAGTCTTGTGACAATCGGTTTTCTTTGGGGCGGGAGTTCATCTATGACCGAGTAATCAAGGTCACCATAGAGCGTCATTGCAAGGGTTCTGGGAATCGGGGTTGCTGTCATGACCAGGACATCTGGATTCACAGCCTTTTTCCTGAGCAATGCCCTCTGCATAACGCCGAATCTGTGCTGTTCATCAATTATTGCCAGTCCAAGTTTTTTGAACTCTATGCCTTCCTGTATCAGGGCATGAGTCCCGATAACAATATGCGCCCTGCCTGCTGTTATGTCTTCCAAAGGCCTCTTTTTAGTACTGCCTGTTATAAGGCATATCTTAAGTCCAATATCTTCTAAAATCCTGTGGATGTTTATATAGTGCTGCTCAGCCAGTATCTCTGTTGGCGCCATTAGTGCTGACTGGTAACCGCATTCTGCTGCAACAAGCATTGCCATAATCGCGATCACTGTTTTGCCGCACCCTACATCGCCCTGAATCAATCTGTTCATGGTCTTTGGCTGGCGCATATCATTCAGAATCTCGTTGAATACCCTCTGCTGTGCTGAGGTAAGCTTAAACGGCAGCATTTCCAAAAGTTTCTTTACAAGAAGACCTTTTGAATTAAAGGCTATGCCCTTTTCTGTCTCTTTGCCTTTCTTTATTACAGACAATCCGAGTTCAAACTTAAAGAGCTCATCAAATGAAAGTCTCTGCTGATAAATGCTGGCACCCCTGTTAAGGGCTTCTATATCAATCTCACCTTCAGGGAAATGGGCTTTCTGGATGCTCTCTTTAAATTCCGGAAGGTTGTTCCTGCTTATGATATCCGATGGCAGGGTATCTGTTACATCATTGATACAGGTATTTATCGTATTGTACATTATAGTCCTTAACTGTCTTACGCTCAGACCGGCAGTAGTCCTGTAGATCGGCACAACCCTCGCAGTATGTATGAAGTTGTCCTCGCCATCAGTCATAAATTCATATTCAGGGTTCTCAAACTCAAAACCTATTCCCCAGTAGGGATTTCTCTTTACAATTCCGCTTAAAATTACATCCTGCCCAACTTCAAAGTTTTTTTTCATATACGGCTGGTTAAACCACTTGCCTTTTACCAGTCCGCTGCCGTCAGATACTGTAAGCTCGAATATCTTCCGGTTGCTTCTGGGAAGTTTTATGACATCAGCAGAGACGACCTTGCCAAGTACAGTCTCAAGGCAGCCGTATGTTAATCTGCTGATCTTTTTGATGTTTTTCCGGTCTTCGTACCGGTAAGGAAGGTAATATAAGGCGTTTTCTGCTGTTTTAATGCCGAGGTTATTAAGAAGTTTTACCCTTTGAGGCCCTACGCCTTTTATGTATTGAATTGGAAATTCTGAAAGGTCTCTACCCATCAGCAGATGGTCTATGACTCATCGGCCTGTTCTTTCTTCCGGGCTTCTTTAATCAAAGTGTCTTCCAAAGCCTTGTCTGCTTCTTCCATCTTTATCTTTCCGTATTCAGTGTCGCTTATTATATCTATATCCCAGCCTGTAAGTTTCATCGCAAGCCTTACATTCTGCCCCTTTTTGCCGATTGCAAGCGAAAGCTGCTGGTCATTTACAACGACCATCGCTGTTTTGCCTTCCTCGCTAATTCCAATCCTCTCCACCGCAGCCGGGCTTAATGCACGGGCAATAAGCATACGGAGATCATCTGTCCATGGGATTATATCTATACGCTCGCCTCTGAGCTCGCGTACAATAGACTGTACCCTTGTCCCCTTCATGCCGACACAGGCGCCAACAGGGTCTATTGAGGAGTCAGTAGTGTAAACAGCTATCTTTGTCCTTTCACCGGGCTCGCGCACGATGTTTTTTATGACTACAAGCCCCTCGCTTATTTCCGGGACCTCCATCCTAAAGAGCTCTGCAACAAACTTAGGATTTGTCCTGGATACAATGATGATAGGGCCTTTTGGCGTTACTTTCACGTCCTCAACATATGTCCTTACAGTATCCCCCCTCCTCAGGTTTTCGCCGGGCAATGCCCCGCTCTGGGGAAGAACAGCCTCGGTCTTGCCGATATTTATGAAGTAGTTGTTTTTTTCCTTCCTCATCACAACTCCGCTCACGATCTGCCCGACCTTATCCTTAAACTCCGTATAGATAACATCTCGCTCAGCCTCTCTAACCTTCTGAAAAATGACCTGCTTTGCTGTCTGCGCAGCTATCCTTCCGAAGTCATTAAGCGCAAGAGGAATATCTATGTTTTCCGTGCCAACCTTATCAGGAAAAAGCTTTTTGACCTCAGACTTGGAAATCTCGAGGTCTTTGTCCGCAACCTTTTCAACAACCGCCTTGGTCTCATAGACATTAATGTTGCAGGTCTTGGGGTCTATCTTAAGGCCGATATTCGGCTTGCCCCCATATCTTTTCCTGGCTGCAGAAAGAAGGGCAGACTCCAGGGCGCTAAGAAGCACTTCTCTTCCTATGCCTTTTTCCCTGCTGATCTGATCTATTACGTAACAAAGTTCCTTTGTCATTTTATCTCTATCTCCAGTTTGGCCTTAATTATTGTTTCCAAAGGGACGTCTAACACCCTTTTATCAACAGCCAGTTTTACAAAGCTGTCAAAGATGCCAATAATCCTCCCGGTCAATGAGTTCCGGCCTTCTATCTTATCCCTTGTCATTATCTTTATAAGTCTGCCTATATTTCTCTCAAAATCTTTAGGTTTAGTCAATGGCCTGTCCAACCCAGGCGATGAGACCTCAAGCGTATACGGGCCTTCAAGGAGCTCATCAGCCTCGATCAAAGCCTCCAATTCCCTGCTGAACCTTTCACAGTCATCAAGCGTTACACCGCCCTCTTTATCAATCGTAACCCTAAGCAGCTTCCTGTTCTTGCCTGCAAAAAGATTAAGCCCTGCTACCTCAACGCCATGCCCATCAGCGACCTGATCTGCCAGCTTTGAGACTTCGTCTTCAATAATTGACAATTTTATGCTCATCGTTAAAATAAAAGAGTGGGTAAACCCACTCTTTAAAAAATACTACTTATGATAAAAAAACCAATTCGTTTAAGTAATAAAATTTTAACAGTTTAAGGATAAAAAATCAACCTATGATTAAAGAAGACTGCATGGCATGAAAAACCTCAAAAATGTGAAGCTGGTAATCTTTGATCTGGATGGCACTCTTGTTAACTCAAGCAAAGATATTACAAATGCCTTGAACCACGCTATAAAACCTCACGGATTCAACCCCTTAACAGAAGAAGATACGATAAAAATGGTAGGCGACGGACTCACAAGACTTGTGGAAAAGCTCCTTGGACCGGATAACCAGCATATAAAGGAGACGGTGCTAAACAGTTTTATTAGTTATTATACCGAACACCTTTCAGATTTTAGTAAGCCTTATCCTATGGTTAAAGAAACGCTTGCAAAGCTTGATAAGTACAAAAAAGCAGTTATATCCAACAAACGGGAATTTCTGTCCAAAAAATTGCTCCATGACCTTGACCTCCTTAGATTTTTTGACACGGTATTGGGAAGCGACAGCGCCTCAGAAAAAAAACCTTCTCCTGAGCCCATTAAAAAGGTACTGAGCAGCTTAAAGGTAATCCCCGAGGATGCGGTTATCGTAGGCGACAGCGATAATGACATACTTGCAGGCAAAAAGGCCGGGATAAAAACAATAGGCGTAACATACGGCTACCGTACAGCCGAGATGCTAAAAGACGCTGATTTTCTCATCAATAAGATGGATGATCTGATACCATTGATAACAAACGAGTAATGAGCATAAAAAACCGCAGAAAAGAAACAAGATATCCTGTTCCGAAGATCTACAGACAGTACATATTGCTCAGGATTAAAGACATGGCTGATAATTTCATCAATGCAGCTCTGATAGATTTCAGCCGCCACGGGATAAGACTGAAAAGCCCGATCTATATGAATCCTGATAAGATATTCGAATGCAGTATCTCCATCCCCGCCTCGCTCACCAAAGAGGTGAAGTTCAGGATAAAGGTAAGATTTTGCGCCGAAGATACAGCCGAAGAATTTATAGTAGGCTCCGAAATAGTGGAGATACCGGACAAACTGTGGTTCAGGGTCTTCGAAAAAGTACACAATTTTATCCGTGAGAGGGCAGGAACAGTCTTTTAGAATGGACATAACGCTTGATACCATCCGTGATGTAAAAATATACCAGAACAAAAAGGGCTACAGGTTCTCAGTCGATGCCTTACTCCTCTATTCATTTGTTAATCTCAAGCACGCATCTGCCATAGCTGACATGGGTGCCGGCTCAGGCGTGATCGGACTTCTGCTGGCGAGAAAATATCAGAAATCAAAGATTCTGCTGATAGAACTGCAGGATAATCTTGTTGAACTGGCAAAGAAAAACATACTCATCAACAATCTTGAAGAAAGGGTCAGTGTGATTAATACCGATATCGTGAGACTTAAATCCCAAAGCTCCGGGATAGTAACTCCGAACTCATTTGACCTTGTTGTATCAAATCCTCCTTTCAGGCGTCAGAAGACAGGCATGATAAGCCCAATTGATGAAAAAGCAATAGCAAGACACGAGATAAAGATAAACCTACCTGACTTAATAAATGCATCCCAAAATATTCTCCGCTCTAAGGGAAGGTTTTGCATAATTTACCACCCCTCAAGGCTGATAGAACTTATCGATGCCTTAAGGAAAAAAAACCTTGAACCCAAGAGATTACAATTCGTCCATTCTGACCGGAATACAGAGGCAAAGATGGTATTGGTAGAGGCAGTAAAAGAAGGCAGGGCTGAGCTTAAGACAGAAAAACCACTCTTTATCTACAAGACTGCCAACACCTACTCAGACGAGATGCTGGAATTATTATCTGACTAGTTTTTATTTTCCTCATCTCTGATGCGCTGATGCCATTTTCTGAAAATGCGTTCAAGCTTGTCTCTGTAGACCATTGATAAAAATACCACAATGATTGCAACACCCAAAAGCGTGAAAAATCTGTAATACTGGTTATTATGGATATAATTGCCGCCCAGCGTAAGCAAAACCGTGCCAGCCAGCCTGCCTACGGTGCTGATTATAAGAAATTCCTTAGTGCTTAAATGCCCGAGCCCAAGGATATAACACAGGGTGTCTTTTGGAAAACCGGGAATAAGAAACAGCAGGAAGACAAGAAACGCCCCTTTGTGATGCAAGAGATAGTCGTACCTGTCCATGGTCTCTTTTTTAACAAATCGCTCTACAAAGGGTCTTCCAAAAAATTTCGAGAGGCTGAATGCTATCCACGAGCCTATTGTGAGACCAGTTGTGGAAAAAAAGATTCCGGGCAGAATCCCATACACATATCCGCCGATAAAGCCTGTAACCTCACCCGGTATCGGAGCAGCGACAACCTGCATTGTCTGCAGCAAAATGAAACCGATAAATGAGAACGGCCCCAAAGAAAGCAGGAGATCTTTTATCTTCTCCTTATTCAGAAAGAATGAGACTAACCCTGTCTTGTACAGGATTATGGTTAAACCGGCTACTATCAAAAGAAGTAAAAAAAGCCTGAGCCAAATCTTATTTTTAAATGGCGCTATCTTCTGACTCCTTGAACTTCAACTTTATT
>CAZBSJ010000055.1:7551-9072 GCA_964494165.1 uncultured Nitrospiraceae bacterium | reverse complement strand
CAGCCTCAGCAATAAAAATATCATATGGATACAAGGGCCAGACATATCTTGCACCATGAGGGGTTTGCGGTTTTGGGGGACAATCGCCAGGAAGGTGGCTTGTGGATGAAAAGACAATATGTCCGTCTGGGAAGAAAAATGAGCAGGTATGTGCTCCGTTAGCAGGGCTGACCATTTTTTTCTCTGACCCGTCAATGTTCATTATCCAAATCTTGTCGCATAAATAACCTTCCCTGTTGGACTGGAAAATGAGCTTCTTGCTGTCCCAGCTGAAGTAGGCCTCACCATTATCTCCGTCAAAGGTCAGCTGTGTCACATTTTTCATGTGGCGGTCAATAAAGGATTGAGTGCCTTTCCCCGATTGAGTATTTTTGTATGCACAGCCGATGATGAATAAAACAATGAATAATATTAAAAAAGGTTTTTTTATCATATTAGTTCCTCCTGCCCATGAAAATCATTGAAGATTTTCGGGTTATTTAAGTTATTGCATTTTCAATAAAGCTCAAAGCTGTGTGTTCCTTAAATGTTATAATAAACATTATGAATGAAGATTCAATAAAAAATGAAGAAAAAAATATTAGAAAATTAAGGCTTATCGTCGATCTTACCTAGGCCATTCTTATGCAGTCTGACCTTTCACTGGAAGAGAGTCTAACATTGATAGAAAACACGAAGAAAGCTGCACTTGCTCTTTTCCCTGACAAGGAATTTGTTTACGACCTTGTTTATACACCGAGATTCCGTAGAATTATCGCAGAACGGTTCACTATCCCGGGTACTCTTTCAGGGCGCAACTAGCCTTTCCCCAGTTATAACCCCTCCGCCTATAACTATATCTCCGTCATAAAAAACGGCTGACTGGCCTGGTGCCGGAGCCCACTGGGGTTCATCAAATATGACTTTAACAGTTTTTGCTTTTGTACCAAGTGTTAATGTGGCAGGCGCGGCATTCATCATTGAGCGGACTTTGACAGTTGCTCTGAACTCATTATGAGGCAATTCAGTTATCCAGTTGATGTCATCAACGTCAAACTCTTTGACTTCTGCAGATTCCTGATTGCCGACATAGATAGTATTTTTTACTGCGTCAATTCTGGCAACGTATAATGGATTAGGAGAAGATATCCCCAGCCCTTTTCTCTGTCCAATCGTATAATGATATATCCCTTTATGCTCGCCCAATATTTTTCCGCTCAAATCTTTGATCGGACCCCGACTGCCAATTAATGGATTAAGCTTATGAATAAATTTGAAGTAGTTTTTATCTTCGATGAAGCATATCTCCTGGCTCTCAGGTCTTTTCGCTGCGGGGATACTGAGTTTTACTGCAATCTCTCTTATGTGTTCTTTTTTATAGTTTCCAAGCGGAAGAAGTATTCTGTTTAATTCCTCCCTTTTCAAGACATAGAGGAAATATGACTGGTCTTTCTTGGGATCAATGCCTTTTTTTAATAGAAAAATCTCTTCATCGCCTTTCTGTTCTATCCTTGCATAATGCCCGGTAGAGATAAATTCCAT
>CAZBSJ010000055.1:6372-7451 GCA_964494165.1 uncultured Nitrospiraceae bacterium | reverse complement strand
CATTTTATATTTTAATTTGGATCAGTCTTTTCCGTAAATAGACAGGGCTTTGTACAGACCATTGACTAAATCTGCCATCTTCTTATAATCAAGCGTATCGGCAGTATCACTATGCTCGTGATAGTGCGGACTTCTGAAAAAAGCGGTGTCGGTTATCATAAATGCAGGGTACCCGAATTTCCAGAATGAACTGTGGTCGGAAAAATTTACGCCTACAACCAATGATACTGTATTAAGTGTCTCTACAGGAGTCGAAGATGATTTCTGAAAGGCCTTTTTAATCTTCATAGTAAATCTCTTTGACTGCAGATTGCCTACAAATGCTATAAAGTCACCTTTCTTTGGATAAAACCATCTGAAAAATGGGAGAGGATAATATTGACACCCCTCATTACTGCAAAAATATCCTATCATTTCCAATGAGATCATGCCTTCAACTTTGGCCTTCTCCTTTTTTAGGCTTTCAGCATAGATATAACTTCCCATATGCTTTGTCATAAAAAAGGGCGGCTCTTCAAGTGCAAATGCAACAAATCTGATGGTAATAGGCAGTGGGTTTTCTGATGTCAGCCGCGCAAGCTCAAGCAATCCAGCAACACCGCTTGCATTGTCATCAGCCCCGGGAGTACCATGTACAGTATCATAATGGGCACCGACAACAATAAATTCTTTTTTTTCTGAAGTACCTTTTACCTCAGCCGCGATGTTGTAATAGGTATTGCCATCATGCCGGAATGACTGTCTCTTGACTTCGCTGTTATAGGAACGGAATTTTTCTTCGATGTAATCTGCCGCCATGTTGAGTTTTTCGATCTCAAGATAACTTCTTGAGCCGATGTCCTCAGAAAGGTGCTCTACATGGGATATAAGATTTATTTCTATTTCATTCATGGCTGATGCATTGCCGCACACTGCGACACAAAGTATTAGAAATGCCTTTTGCAGGGATGGTAATTGTTTAACCGTAAATTTTGGTCCTTTTTCTCTAACCAACCTTGATTTTCCAGCCAGTCCCGTCCTTTTTATCTTCAAGTATTATTCCCTTTGCTTCAAGCTCTTTTCTTATTTCATCCCCTTTG
>CAZBSJ010000055.1:4029-6272 GCA_964494165.1 uncultured Nitrospiraceae bacterium | reverse complement strand
ATCTTCAAGTATTATTCCCTTTGCTTCAAGCTCTTTTCTTATTTCATCCCCTTTGCCCCAGTCTTTTGCCTGTCTTGCTGTTTCTCTTTCCTTTATCTTATTCTGAATGTCATTCTGCGTTAGCAGTATTTTCTTGGTTTTCATCAAAGCAATCTGCCATTCATCAGGAGTTTTCTGAAAAATGTTTAAAACACTGCCTGTCTCTGCCAGAAGACCTTTTGCTTTAGAAACGAGTTCTTCTGCCTTCTTGCCAGAAGGCTTTGTGTCAAGATATCTGTTTGCCTCTCTTATGAGTTCGAAGATGTGGCCTACTGCAAGAGCAGTGTTAAAGTCATCGTCCATTGCAGACTCAAACTTTTCTCTGAATGCCTTAACAATAGTCTCAAATAGTTTTTCAAGCTTTGAAGTCTTCTCCGATACCTCATCCCTGCTTAAAAACTCGGAAATCCTTGTTAAGGTTGTATAGTACCTGTCTATCGAAATCTCAGCCTCTTTAATTTGTTCTTCAGAGAATTCTATTGGACTACGGTAGTGTGTCGAGAGGAGGAAAAACCTTAAAACCTCAGGATCATATCTGTCGACGACCTCTTTGATAGTAAAAAAGTTGCCGAGAGACTTTGACATCTTTTCCTTATCAATCGTAATAAAGCCGTTATGTATCCAGTATTTGACAAATGGTTTTCCGGTGAAGGCTTCAGATTGTGCAATCTCGTTTTCATGGTGGGGGAATATAAGATCTGCGCCTCCGCCATGAATATCAAAACTGTTTGCAAGATGTTTCATTGACATTGCTGTGCATTCAATATGCCAGCCGGGTCTGCCCTTGCCCCATGGGCTTTCCCAGTAGGGTTCACCTTCTTTTGAGGCTTTCCATAGCGCAAAATCCATAGGATTTTTTTTCCGTTCATCTACCTCTACTCTTGCTCCGGCCATCATATCTTCTGTATCTCTTTTGGAGAGCCTGCCATATTCAGGAAACTTGCTCACCTCAAAATATACGCTGCCGTCTATCTCATATGCTGATCCTTTATCGACCAGTCCCTTAACGATTTCAATAATCTCCTGTATGTGTTCTGTAGCCTTTGGCTCGATATCCGCTCGAGCAACTCCAAGGCTGTCCATATCCTTGTAAAACTCTTCTGTATATTTTCTTGCTACCTCATCCCATGGGATCCCTTCTTTTTTTGCCCTGTTGATTATCTTGTCATCGATATCAGTGAAATTTCTCACAAACCTCACCTGATAGCCTTTATATCTGAGGTATCTTTGAATGACATCAAATACTATTGCACTGCGCGCATGTCCGATATGACAGTAGTCATAAACCGTTACGCCGCATACGTACATATTTACTTTATCTTTATTCAAAGGGATAAAGGGTTCTTTTTCGCCGGTAAGTGTGTTATAGATTCGCATCCTTCCTCCTGTTTTCTCGATTTTCTCCAAAGGGTCAATTCTTTTTGACAAAGCATCAATATGTGATTCCAGTTCTTTCAGTTTCTCAGCTACAGGGTCCGGGAAATAATCATAAAGCTCGACAAGCCCTTCCTCGGTGGTCATGCGGATTACTTTTTTCTTTGTTACCCTTCCGGGGACCCCAACGCAGATTGAATTGTCAGGCACTGGCTTTAATATTACAGAATTTGCCCCTATGACTGCATTATCTCCTATTTTTATTGCACCCAGTATCTTTGCCCCGGTTCCAACAATAACATTATTGCCGAGAGTAGGGTGTCTTTTGCCTTTCTCTTTTCCGGTTCCGCCCAGCGTTACCCCCTGATAGAGCAGGCAGTTTTCTCCAATCTCAGAAGTCTCGCCTATTACAACCCCCATGCCATGGTCAATAAAAAAGCCAGAACCTATCTTTGCCCCGGGATGTATCTCTATGCCGGTGATAAACCTTCCAATATGCGAAAGGAGTCTTGGTATAACCGGAATGCCTGCTATCCACAAAAAATGATTTATCCTGTGAAGTAATATAGCATGGAATCCGGGGTAGGCTAGTATTACCTCAAAACCGTTTCTAGCAGCAGGATCCTTTTCAAATACTGCTTTATAGTCGCGTTTTATATCCTTCCAGAAGCCCATTTGTTAACGTTATTATACTATAAAAATATCGAGAGCTTGCCTTAACTTAAAGCTTGTTAAGAATTCTGTTATTATAGCTTTATCATGGAATTGCCAAGGATGGAACAGCCTGAATTAAAGAAAATGATAGCTGATTATATGGAGAACGGCTTCTT
>CAZBSJ010000055.1:2287-3929 GCA_964494165.1 uncultured Nitrospiraceae bacterium | reverse complement strand
ATTGCGGAGAAGGATGACAACAAGGATGTGCGAAATATCGCAATCGAGGCGATAGAAGATATGAACTTATAACTTAAGAAGATTGTTGTAAATTTTCATGATGTGCATATATATTTAAATAGATTTTGCAGCAGGGGAGGAACAGTCCGGTAACGTATGGCCAAAAACAAAAATTTCTTTGACGGAATCATAAGATCCCTGGAAGAGATAAAAGGGCCTATCTTTTTTGCCTTTATAGTCATAGCTGTCCTCGGAATTATTGTAGGATACCGGTATTACCGCTATACACAGGACGAGCCTCAATATTGTGCACAATGCCATCTCATGACAGAGGCGTATACTGAATGGCAGAAGGGAAGACACCGGGATGTTGTCTGCCAGGAATGCCACCACTTAAGTGTTCTTGAACAGAATCAGCTCCTCGTTGCATATGTTGTTAAGGGAAATAACCGCCAGTTTTCTCAAACGCACGGAAGGGAAAAACCATGGCAGGGCTGCAGGGATTGCCATAAGAATGAGATTTCTCAGGGTTCCCTGACTCCGCAAAAGGCCTTTGGACATGCGAAACATGTATTCATAGAAAACATCGAATGTAAGACATGTCATAAAATTGCCCTTCACAACTTTCATCCGAGCGAAGACTCATGCCAGAAATGCCATAAGGACAAAGGTGTTCATGGTATAGGTGCCAGGGCCTTATTATGTTTTTCATGTCTGAAATGCCATTCCTTTTCTCAAAAAGAACAGGCGATGATACCGCAGGAAAGATGTTACAGATGCCACACGAATATTCCGACAAAAGGACCAATGTCTGAGATCCTATGTTATCAGTGCCATAAACCCCATGGAAATATAAATCCTGACTCAGGCACATGCATGACACAATGTCATAAGAATGAGGCTGCTGTAGGACAGCATGGGCTTCACATGAAAAAAGGGTTAAAATGCCTCGACTGCCATAAGCCTCACACATGGGTGGTAGGACAGAGAGCAAAATCCCTCTGCGGCAGATGCCATGAATTCAGGGATCCTCGATTATTTGTATATTAGGATTTTTTTCTCCTTGTGATTTAAATCACAGAATGTAAAGCCGTATTATTGCATCCTATAGCTGTGTACGATAGGACTGTATAGTTATTTGACAGAATGGAAAAGTTCAGGTTTCCGAAAAGGTAAACTCTGGGTAACCAGAGGGCACAAAGCCGCGGGTCCTCAAATCCATATAGATGAGGACAGCCGGGCTGCCGAAGAAACAGCGTATTTGTTCGGAGTTTACCTTTTCGGACAAAGCCTGTTTGCCTTTTGGAAGACAGGCTTTTTTATTTTGATGGAATAAGTTTTTAGAGGAATGAAGATGCTGATAAAAGAAGAAAGAATCGGAGAAGCAGAGGTGGACAAAATCATGCTCACTGCATACATGGGAAAAAACCATTTGATGAAGGCTGAAAAAAATCTTAATTTTTGCTTCCAAAATGGAACAAAATATGATAGCATACATCCACTTTTGAAGTATGAGGCTATATCATCTCATATGAACAAGCTCACCTATAAAAAATCAGGCGTAAATATCGAAGAGGGAGACAGGTTTGTCGACCTCATTTCACCTATGGTAAAGCAGACCTTCAGGCCGGAGGTCATGACT
>CAZBSJ010000055.1:0-2187 GCA_964494165.1 uncultured Nitrospiraceae bacterium | reverse complement strand
GCTGGCTGCTCTTTAGTAGGCGGCGAAACAGCAGAGATGCCTGGCTTTTATAAAGAAGGAGAGTATGATCTTTCCGGCTTTGCAGTGGGAGTGGTTGATGAACAAAGGATAATAAACGGTTCAAATATTAAAGAAGGTGACGTGCTTGTTGGTCTTGCGTCCAGTGGTCTTCACAGCAACGGCTATTCTTTAGTGAGAAAACTTTTTGTTGATATCAAAAACATGGATATGAATGCATACATCGAAAATATCGGAACATCTTTAGGTGAGGAGCTGCTTAAGCCCACGAGGATATATGTTAAGGCATACAATGCACTTAAAGAGAAAATTAATGTAAAAGGCATGGCTCATATTACTGGTGGCGGAATCACAGGAAATCTCCCAAGGATTTTCCCTGAGGGGGTTTCGGCGTCGGTGAAAGATGGCTCATGGCCTGTGCCGCCGATTTTTAATTTGATAAAAGATCTGGGGAATGTCCCTGAAGATGACATGAAAAGGACCTTTAACATGGGCATAGGCTATGTAATTGTGGTTCCTGAAAGCGAGTCAAGGAACGCAGTATCAATCTTGAAAAATACAGGATTCGATTCATATATAATCGGAAATATCGTGAAAGGAGGCAAGGGGATAAAATATGTGTAGATTACAAATTTTATTAAGAAAACTTTTCACTCCCATAACAATAATGTTGATTCCTCACAACAATAAAAAATCCCTCAATCTTAAAGTTCCTTCCATAGGCATAATCATCTCAATTTTTTTATGGCTTACAGGAACCGTATATGTTTTTTCCGTAGCCATCAATGCATTCGAGTACAGAAGAATGAAAGATATGCTCGGATACTACTCTGAACAGTTTATACAGATGGAGGGCACTGTGAATGCCCTTCGAAAAGCAGAAGGCGAATTCAGAAAGCTTTTTTCGCTTAATTCTAAGGGCAAAGTCCTCGAAAGTCTTGACACCTCAGACTTGGGCTCTATAGATATAGAGGCATTGAAACAGGAGATTACCAAAACAGTGGAGACGGTTGGAGGCATTAAGGATTATCTCAGCCAGCAGAGGGATGTCTATATGGCAACGCCAAAAGGCTGGCCTGTTGAAGGCAGTGGACATGTAACATCTCATTACGGCCAAAGGATACATCCGAAAACAGGCGAGCAGGATTTTCATGGCGGGATCGATATCGGCGCCAGCCCCGGACATCCTGTTATTTCCACTGCAGACGGGATCGTAAGTTTTTCAGGCTGGAGCGGCGGAGGCGGCAATGTTGTTGTTGTAGAGCATGGTTTTGGATTCACGACTTTTTATGCTCATAACAAAATGAATATCGTAAGTGTTGGCCAAAAGGTAAAAAGAGGCGATGTTATAGCTTATGTCGGCTCGACCGGAAATGCCACAGGCCCTCATGTTCATTACGAGATATGGAAGAATGGGAGGTCAGTAAATCCCAAACCTTATATTCAGGAAAGGAGCTAAGAATGTTTTCAAAAAACACAGAGAAACTGGAATCTTTTGTGGGAGTCAATACATATTTTTCAGGCGACATAAAAACAAAGGGCACAATAAGGATAGACGGAACGGTTGAGGGGAATATTGAAGCAGACTGGCTCATCCTCGGAGAAAAAGCACAGCTTAAGGGTGATGCAAATGCGCGCGGCATTATTATAGGAGGAAGGGTTGACGGGAATATTAAGGCTACTGAGATTATAGAGATAAAGCCAAAAGGCGAGGTCGTAGGCGAGATAATCACCAATAAGCTTACTGTTGCAGAAGGCGCAATCTTCGAAGGGCGCTCATCAATGCACAGGGAAGCAACGAACACCTCGATTGAGTTGAGAGAAGCAGAAGAACCCTCTTAGACCTTTTACAAGGGCAGATGTTATACATACAACATCTGCCCTTGTATTTAATACTCGAATAAAATCTTTTCTTCCCTAAGGGTAACCAGGCGGATAATAGGGGTAATACGGCCCGTACCACCACGGGTCATACCACCAGTAGGGATACCTGGACCAATAATAAGGATAGGGTGGAGTATAATTATAATATTCCCTCTTTTCCTTCCATAGATAGATCTCCCTGATCGCAAAAAGCGGATAGGAGTACTGAATCTCTCCAATTGTCTTTTCCCGGCTGCCGATAAGTTCTCCTGCAATTGTTATCTCACGGTCTTTTTTGTAGATTAA
>CAZBSJ010000054.1:0-9143 GCA_964494165.1 uncultured Nitrospiraceae bacterium | reverse complement strand
TGGAAACGAGGAGAAATACGATTATTAATTCTTTATCAATCTTAAGATGCCCTGTGATTTTATCTCTCAATAGTGCATCCTCATTTTTTTATTGCTGAAACAACGTCCGCTCTTGTCCGCTGGCGCATTTAAGACTATCAATTACGCATAGTGTTGTCAATATTTAAAAACTAAACAGAGATAAACGATTTTGATTTCAGAGGTCTTGATATCCTATATCTTATATGGTCATTTATCATGTTAGATAATTCAGACAAGAGGTTCTGTGAAGGCTTTATCCTTTCTGTCAGTGAGATATCCCACCTGCTTAAGCTCTCGTATAGTTTTATGGCTCCGGGAGAAAGTTTCATGGGACGGTCAATACTTCCTGCGCACATCTCGCAAAGAATTGAACCGTGGGAAATATAGAAGCTGTACCCTGACCTTCCGCAGCGGGCGCATCCGTCAAGTCTTGGCGCATACCCAATAAGATCAAGAAATTTAATCTTGTACAGGATTATGGTCAGGAGCATATTGCAGTTTTTTCCTGCTGTTTTTAAAGTTTTCAAAAGAAGCGAGAACACTTTCTTGTTTGCCTCTGCTTCAGGAAGAAAATTAAGAGTGAGCTCGATTATCTCAGATATTTTCAAAAAACACTCAAATCTCTCTCTTATGGATTGAAATGACATTACTATATCAGACTGGGTGAGCCTTGGCAGGGTCGCATCCTCTTTCCCCCAAAACCCTATTTTTGAGAATGTCAATGGCTCGAGACTGCTTCCGAATCTGCTCTTGACCTTTCTGGGACTTTTTGCGAATGTCTTTATGATTCCATGGTCATAAGTTAGATAGGTTACAATCAGGTCAGCTTCTCCAAAAGGAGTTGTCCTTAGAACAATACCCTCAGTCCGGCGCAACATGTAAGTTAAAAGCTGGAAGTTAAAAATTGAAAGTTAAAAATCTTAACTCTTAATTTGTAACTTTTAACTCTTAACTTTTTTTCACATGACATTTCCAAAGTCTTCAGGCTTTAGATTTTTGAGCCACTCTTCAAGCTCATCCGTGCTTCTTTTCTCAAGTATGCTGTCATCAACAAATATGGGGACGCTCACCCTTAAGGCAACCGCAATTGCGTCGCTGGGCCTTGAGTCAACCGTAATTTCGTTTTTGCCATCGCTTAAATGTATAAGGGCATAATAGGTGTTATCAAGTATCTCTGTTACCACAATTCTTGTTATCTTGATCTTAAGGTTTTGAATCAGATTTTTGATAAGGTCATGAGTAAGGGGTCTGGGAGTTGCTACTTTTCCGAGTGCCAGGGCTATGGAATCTGCCTCCGGCTTTCCTATCCATATGGGCAGCGTGGCGGTTCCCTGCGAATCCTTCAAAAGCAGTATATACATGCTGCTCCGCGGATCGAATAAAAGGCCCTCAACATTCATCTGAACAAGCATCTTATTTTAATCCTAAGCGAATCTGAGTGATATCCGCTCTTTTCGAAAGAATACCATTATTCGGCGGCAATGTGCAACCCGATACAATTATTTTAATTTTGAAACTGCTTCTTTTATTCTCTCTATACCTTTTTTAATATTTTCCATAGATGTTGCATAAGATAGTCTTATATAATTATCATTTCCGAATGCCTCGCCGTGAACAAGCGCAACATTTGCCTTTTCTAACAAGTAGAGCGCAAAGTCAGAAGATGAAGATATCTTGGTTTCCCCTGCCTGTTTGCCATACAGTTTTGCAGTATTTGGAAATGCATAAAAGGCGCCTGTCGGCGTAAGACAGTTCACGCCTGATATAGAGTTGAGTTCTGACACAAGGAACTTTCTTCTCTTGTCGAATTCTGAAAGCATTGTCTGTATGAAGTCCTGCGGCCCGGTCAATGCCTCAACCGCTGCCTTCTGTGCAATTGATGTAGGATTTGATGTTGACTGGCTCTGTATATTCGTCATTGCCTTAATAATATCTTTCGGACCCGCTGTATACCCTATTCTCCAGCCGGTCATTGCATATGCCTTTGACAGACCATTAACAACAAGCGTCCTTGCCTTCATCTCGGTGCTTAAAGAAGCAATACTTATATGCTTTACTCCGTCATAAGTAAGCTTTTCGTATATCTCGTCAGATATGACATACAGTTTATTGCCAAGCACGATCTCTGCAATGCTCTCGATAGTCTTTTTATCATAGGCAAGTCCGGTAGGGTTTGAAGGCGAATTAAGTATTATTGCCTTTGTCTTTTTTGTTATGTGTTTTTTCAGCACCTCAGGCCTTAGCATAAACTTGTCTGTCTCAGTCGTCTTCACAAATACAGGAGCCGCATCATTCAGAAGGACCTGATCAGGATAAGATACCCAGTAGGGAGAAGGAATTATTATCTCATCTCCTGCTCCATACAGCGCCTGGGCAATATTGTAAAGACTATGTTTTGCGCCGCAGGAAACAAGTATCTCATCCCGCGTGTAATCAAGCTGATTGTCTTTTTTAAATTTTTCGATTATTGCATCTTTTAGCGGGTCAATTCCTCCGACAGGGGTATATTTTGTAAACCCGTCTTTTATCGCCTTAACAGCAGCCGCTTTTATATGTTCAGGCGTATCAAAATCTGGTTCGCCTACCCCAAAGTTTACAACATCTGCACCGGCTGCCTTCATAGACTTTGCCTTAGCATCAATAGCCAATGTCGGCGATGGTTTTATCTTCTTTGCCCTTTCAGAAAGCATTCTCAAGTCCTCCAAAAAAAGTTTTTTTGATATTTTAAATACCTGATATATTAATAAAACAATGCTGTTATTACCAGCTGCCGCCCCCGCCCCCGCCGAATCCGCCGCCTGATGAGCCTCCGCCGCTAAAGCCCCCGCCACCTCCAACACCGCTCCCCCTCGGAGTTGAGTACATTGCACTTCCAAGACTTGAAGCCATCGAGTTTACTGAACTCGAGAAGCTGTACGCATTGAATGTCCTTATCCCGCCCGGAGAGACATACCAGGTTGGCGGTTCCTGATAAATTCCCTCAAAGGCCTTTGCCCAGTTGTCAGCAACATCAAGAGCAACTGCATATGGCAGAAATTTTGAGAACAAATCCTTGTCATTCATTCTCTTAAGCCTGTCTTTTTCAGCCCTGTTCATAAATTCCTGAAAACCCAATATATCGATATAAATAGAGGCGCCGGTCCTTGTCTTGGCCGGCATATATCTGGAGAATGCAAACACAGGCAGGCCTGTTAGTATGCCGGCTAAAAAGTTCTTCCATGAAGGATATGCTGCGACGATTCCGGTAGCAACGCCTGCAAATACCATTAAAAATATGCCCAGCCCAACATACAGAGCCCTTACCTTTTCAGGATTTTTGACAAAATAACCTTTCCTTACAATCTCTCCATAAAGCGTTGTTTTAAGGGTGCTAAGTTTCAAGTAGAACTTGTTCTTCATGTCAGACACAAGTATTCCGGGAAGTGAATCTGTAAATATGCTATTCATTAGAACCTTCTCAAAAGGACTAAGGCTGTTATCCGGACCCTTGACTTTTGCCAGATAATAATCGGTCGAATCAAATATAAACCCTTCTTTTTTGGTCTCCTCTATCGTGATATATCCTTTCACAGCGAGCCCGAGAATGGTTGAGGTAATATCCCTTGTGTCTAATTTTTCGTCCACAATCGTGCCTACCTCTGCCGGCGTTAAAGGATTTCCATTATGTTTGGGAGGCTCATACATGACAGTTACAGATTCCCTTACCTTAGGATCCCTTCCCTTATTGCGCCATTGATTTATCATAAAAATTAAGGAAAAAACAGGAAGAATGAATATCCAGTTCTCTTTTATATCAATAAACCATAAAATTTTTTTGGAGGCAGACGGCTGGGACACAAGCCCCTTATCCCACCCGAAAGCTATTGTGAGCCCTTCACCTGCCCTGAAACTTTTCTGAGATAAAAAGATAGATATGTTATTAAATGATTCATGGCTGCATTGTGTTTCCCTGGAGCCCAATATGCCTGTGTAGCAAGCGGCCCAGATTTTACTGCTGATTTTATTCGTTGAGAGATTCACATTTGCCGATGCGTTTTTTATCTGAGCCATCCACTGGTTTCCTGTAACATTCCAGTAAAGCTCGTCATGATCATCGAAAAAGAGAATTACGTTTTCAACCGTATACGTTATTACATATGTTTTAATCCCGCTAACATATTTATCAGCATCCCCTATCCTTACATTTATCACATTTCCTGTCTTAGCGACCTTATATTTCCACTTCTTTCCTGAAGCATCTGTAACTGATATTATTTCCAAAGGGGTTTTTGTAATATTGCCCAGTTCATCCCTGTATCGGAAAGGTATCTCCCGGTAAATCCCATGCCTGAGTCTGTGGAACTCGACTTCAATTGTCTCGGTTACTGTTATTGATGAGTCTCCGCGTATGCTTATATCTGAGTGAAAATTGTTTATCGTAAAGTCCTGGGCAATGGCAGGAGATACGGTTAAGAAAAAAAGTATGCATGATGCAAGAAAAATTAAATTCCTAAAAGATTTACTTATTGAAGCCCGCATCAGAAACTTACCTTTACAGGTTTTCTCTCAGCTTCTGGTTCTCCGAGTTCAAAAAATTTCTCCTGCCTGAACCCGAAGATGCCGGCGATGATGTTTGAAGGAAAGGATTCGATCATGATATTGAAATCGCGTACAACAGCATTGTAATACCTTCTTGCATACTCAATGTTATCTTCGAGTTCTTTTAACTGTGATTGAAGCTGCATGAAGTTTGCATTTGCCTTTAACTCAGGGTAAGCCTCAGCAACAGCAAAAAGACTCTTAAGTGTCTCGGTGAACATGTTCTCAGCCTTTGCCTTATCAGCCGGGGTGGCAGATCTCATAGCTACTGACCTTGCCTCAGTTACTTTTTCAAAGACAGATTTCTCATGTGAAGCATAACCCTTAACAGTCTCTACCAGATTAGGCACAAGATCATATCGCTTCTTCAGATGCACATCAATGTCAGACCACGAAGACTTAACCGTATTTCTCAGACGGACTAATTTGTTATAAATTATGACAACAGCAATAACAAATAAGACAAATATCCCTAACACTGCCATCAGGATAATCAAAGCCTCAATCATTTTCCCCTCCTCTGTTTAAGAATAGACATTATCAGATGACTTTATTTTTGACAAGGCCTCTCTGGCGGCAATAATCTCAGCCTCTTTCTTGCTTCCGCCTGTGCCGATTCCGAGCTTATTGCCTTTAATGAAGACCTCGACCGTGAATATCTTTTTATGCTCTTCACCCTCCTGTTTCACAACCCTGTACTCGGGCAGCACGCCGAACCTGAGCTGGCTTTCCTCCTGAAGGTCTGTCTTAAAATCAAAAAAATGTCCTGACGAAACTGCGGCATCAATCTTATCTTTAAAAAGCTTGAGTATCACATTTTTTACTGCTTCATATCCGCTGTCGATATAAATTGCTCCGAATACTGCCTCTATCGCGTTTGAGAGTATAGATTTTTTGTTTCTGCCGCCTGTATCATCCTCTCCCTTTCCGAGCAGAATAAAGTCACCGAGTGATAAATCAACGGCTATTTCAGACAAGATGGATTCTTTTACGAGAAAGGATTTTATCTTTGCCATTATTGATTCAGAGAAGTCTTTATCAGATCTGCAGAGGTATTCAACAATAACCAGGCCTAGGACAGAATCACCCAGAAATTCGAGTCTTTCATTGTGTCTGGGGGCCTTTTTAGGATTTTCGTGATGATATGTCTTATGCGTTAAGGCTTCAATCAGCAATGATCTGTTTTTGAACGCGTATTCAAAACTGCCTTCAAGCCCTGCAATATCTTGCCTTGACATCCTGAAATATAATACACTTGTAAACGATAATGTCAACATGACTGATATACGTCTCATCGAAAATATAAGCAGTGTGTTCAAGAGGCTCTCACATGCAGCAATGAGGGCGGGAAGAAGCCCTGAAGATATCAAGCTCATAGCAGTGACAAAAACAGTGCCTGTTGAAGGTATAAAAGAGGCGATAAACGCAGGGCTGAGGACATTCGGTGAAAATCGCGTTCAGGAGGCAAAAGATAAAATCTCAATTCTAAAATCAATGATCTCAGATTCTAAAATCGAGTGGCACCTTGTAGGACATTTGCAGAAAAACAAGGTCAAATATGCTGTTGAGCTGTTTGATTGTATCCAATCCGTTGATTCAATAGAGCTTGCCGAAATCATAAATAAACAAGCAGAAAAAACAGGGGAGATGCAGGAAATCATGCTTCAAGTAAAACTTGCAGATGAGCCATCTAAGTCTGGAATTTTAAAGGATAATCTGATGGACATTTTGAGCAGGGTCTCGGATATGAAGCACCTGAGAATTCAGGGGTTAATGACAATCCCGCCTTTCTTTGATGACCCTGAGCTGTCGAGGCCGTATTTCAGACAACTGCGGGAATTAAAAGCTAAGGCAGATGACCTTGGGTTCAGCCTGCCTGAATTATCCATGGGCATGACAAATGATTTTGAAACGGCTATTGAAGAAGGCGCAACAATGGTCAGAATCGGGACAGCCATTTTCGGCGAAAGAAATAACTGATTGCAAGGAGGCAAGATGATAGGGTTTATCGGCGGCGGGAACATGGCTGAGGCCTTAATAAAAGGGATTAAGGGATCGGGGTTGGGGAGAAAAGAAAAGATTCTTGTTTCAGAACCCAGGGAAGACAGAAGGCAATATCTTGAGAAAACTTATGGGATAAAAACAACTCCTTCGAACAAAGATGCTGCATCTTCATGCAATATAATTATCCTTGCCGTCAAACCCCAGACCATGGAAGCCGTGCTTGAAGAGATAAAGGATGCAATTTCAGAAGAGAAAACAGTGGCATCTATCGCAGCAGGCATTAAACTTTCATACCTGCAATCCAAGCTCAAAACAAAAAAACTCGTAAGGGTAATGCCGAACACCCCTGCACTGATACAGGAAGGGATGTCTGTGATTTCCTTATGCGAATGTTTTACTGATAAGGATATCGGTATCGTAAGAGACATATTCATGTCAGTCGGCAGGGTGCTCACCCTTCCTGAAAAGCATATGGATTCAGTTACAGCCTTATCAGGAAGCGGGCCGGCCTTTGTTGCACTATTTGTTGAGGCTGTGACAGATGCCGGTGTAAGATTGGGATTGGATAGGGATGCAGCTTATGAGCTTGCCGTCCAAACCCTAATCGGAACTGCAAAGCTTCTTGGCACAGGATTGCCCCCTGAAAAGCTCAGGGAGATGGTTACTTCGCCTGGCGGCACAACAGCAGCCGGGCTTAAGACCTTTGAAGAAAAAGGCTTTAAAGGCATAGTGGCTGATGCATTGCTTTCTGCAAAGAAAAGGGCAGAAGAATTAGGCAATAAATAACATAAATTTTTATGAATTATTGTATGATAGAACAGCTGTATAAGGAGAGAGGATGTTTATTTTCGGTGATTTGATAATAGCCATAGCAAAAATCCTGGACATACTTCTGGAAATCTACAAATGGGTAATCATCATTGCCGCAATAATAAGCTGGGTAAATCCCGATCCGTATAATCCTATAGTAAGATTTCTTTACTCTGTAACTGAACCTGCATTAAAGCCTATAAGAAGGATTATCGGTTTCAGGCTTGGTCCCATAGATATCTCGCCTTTGGTAGCAATTCTTGCTATCATATTCGTGCAGATGTTTCTTATAAAATCTTTGATAAAACTAGGCCTTAAACTAGGAGGAGGTTAATATGAGGATTACTCCGCTTGATATTCAGCAAAAGCAGTTCCCCATGAAGTTCAGGGGTTTTGATGTCGAGGAAGTTTATGCGTTTATGGAAGTAATACGCGAAGAGATGGAGGAACTGCTAAGGGAGAACGCCTCGCTTAAGGAAGGCGCTCAGAGGTCAGATAACCAGATAAGGGAATACAGGGATATGGAATCAACCCTCAGAGAAACCCTTATGACAGCGCAGCAGATGGTGGAGGATTATAAAATAAACGCAAGAAAAGAGGCAGAGCTTTTGATAAGAGAGGCAGAGTTAAGGGCAGAATCAATGCTCAAAGAGGCGCAGGAAAAGGTCATAAAGATACATGAAGACATCATTGACCTTAAAGGCATCAGGCGTCATTTTAAAGAAGAACTGAAGCGAATGATAGAGGGACATCTAACAATGCTTGAGTTCGATAAAGAAAGAGAAGGAGAAGAAGCCGAGCAAGGCAGGCCCGCCTTACACGAGAAAAAATAACAAAAGGTAAAAGATGAAATACAGCGCCCTGAAGGGTGTCCAAGATATATTCCCCCCTGATATATATGCATGGCAGAAAGCAGAATCAGTAGCAGATGAGGTCTTCTCTGATTACGGATTCAATGAGATAAGAGTGCCCATAATCGAATCCACTGATATCTTTGTTCGAAGCATAGGCGAGATGACAGATATTGTAGAAAAGGAGATGTACACATTTCCTGACAAGGCAGAAAGAAGCATCACCCTCAGGCCTGAAGGAACCGCACCTGTAGTAAGGAGCTATGTTGAGAACCATCTGTACAACCTTCCCTCACCCCAGAAATTCTTTTATTCAGGCCCTATGTTCAGGTATGAGAGGCCTCAGAAAGGCAGGTTCAGGCAATTCTATCAGATAGGCGTTGAGGCATTCGGTGCATCTGACCCAAAACTTGATGCAGAGATGCTTGCTATGCTGAGACTTTTTCTGGAAAAGCTCGATATGAAAGACCTTAGTTTTGAGGTAAACTCCATAGGCTGTGATAAGTGCAGGCCTGACTACAAAAAAGCACTCCTGGATTTTTTCTCCGGCAAGGTCACCAGCCTCTGTCCTGACTGTGAAAGAAGGTATAAAAACAACCCCTTGCGAATTCTTGACTGCAAGAGCTCTGCATGCACTGAACTGAGAAAAGGCGCTCCGAAGGTGACAGGCCACCTCTGTAAAGACTGCAGGGATCATTTTGATGAATTTCTCTCCCTCCTGAATTTTCTCAACATATCATATTCAGTAAACCCGAATATGGTAAGGGGGCTTGATTATTATACAAGGACCACCTTTGAGGTAACGAGCGAACATCTCGGCGCCCAGAAAGCTGTGGCAGCAGGCGGACGCTATGACAAGCTTGTCGAAGAATTCGGAGG
>CAZBSJ010000053.1:0-9411 GCA_964494165.1 uncultured Nitrospiraceae bacterium | reverse complement strand
TAGTAAATTAAGACGACGGTCAGGCTGTCCCAAAACTAATAAAAACGCACAGGCTGTCATGCTGAATTTATTTCAGCATCTAATAAAATCAGTGTGTTATGAGACCCTGAAATAAATTCAGGGTGACACTTAGAGCATTTTGGGACAGCCTGACGGTTAGAGAAATACCTGTTTTTGTTACCCTGAGCCCCTTTGTTCCTGTCATTCTGAAGGAGCGTTAGCGATTGAAGAATCTTATTCAGGACAGGCTCTGCAATGGGCTTGCAACATCCTGATTTCATGAGATTCTTCGGCTTCGCCTCAGAATGACAAAGTGCGAAGGGATAACACGCAAAGGATTAAGAGTGACATCTTTGTTCTCGAAGGCATTTACATTATTTTTTCGCTATATAAGGCGCATATTCGGTATAATTAACTGATGAATATAATGGCCATAGACATAGGCAACTCCTCAATTAATATGGGTTTTTTTGTTGACGGGGAACTCGTTGCGCCTTGTACGGACACCTCGTCCCTGATGTCAGAGTATGATTTTTCGACATTCATTAACGGCATTATTAAGGAAAAAAATCTGAATAGGTCGTTCGAGGGGGGGATAATATCTTCTGTTGTGCCGGCCTATACAGAGGCAGCGAAAAAGGCATGTCAGCCCTTATGCCGCAAAGAGCCTTTGATCTTGTCTTATAAACTGGATACAGGCATTGAATTTAAGATAAATGAACCTGAGAAGCTCGGCACAGACAGGATAGCAGCCTCTGCAGGGGCTTGTGCGCTTTTCGGAAGCCCTGTTGCGGTAATAGATTTCGGAACGGCTACAACAATTAATTTTCTCGGCAGGGGGGATGCGTATATAGGCGGGGCAATAATGCCCGGGTTAAGGCTTCTCAAGGAGGCGCTTTTTAAGGAGACTGCACAGCTCCCGAATATTGACATTTCGAAGCCATTGTCGCCTCTGGGCAGGGATACAAGAAGCAATATGCTTTCTGGTATTATATACGGGACTGCAGGAGCAGTTGAGAGGATAATAACAGAGGTAGAAAAGGCTGAAGGCGGGCAATTCAGGATTGTTGCAACAGGCGGCTTTTCAGAGCTTATCGCGCCGTTTATTCCGAGGGTTGACCATGTTGAGCCGGCCCTTGTTTTAAAGGGACTAAAGGTAATATATGAAAGGAATAAGTAATGCATGAACTGAGAAAAGACCCGATTATGAGCAGATGGGTGGCTGTTTTATCAGAATCACTCTCACCTGAGGCATATATTGTTCCCCCTGTAAATACAGGCGAGTCAGACTGTATTCTCTGCTCAGGCAGGGAAAGGGAAACACTGCCTGAGATAGCTTCAATAAGGAAAGAAGGCTCAGGGCCAAATTCCCCGGGCTGGTGGACTAGGGTGATCCCGCATCCAAAACCGATACTGCAAGTAGAGGGTGACCTCGGCAGAAAGGGTGTGGGCATGTACGATAAGATGAACAGCGTTGGCGCTAACGAGATCATAGTCGAAACCCCGGAGCATAATCAGAGGCCCGAGGATATGGGATTTGAACAGGTCAGGAGGATAGTCAGCCTCTATAAGGACAGGGTTATCGACCTTGAAAAAGATTCAAGGATGCGGTATATTTTAATATACAAAAACAGCGGCAAAGAAGCGGGTGCAATATTTTCTCATCCTCACTCGCAGGTCATAGCAACCCCAATTATACCTAAGAGAGTCAAAGAAGAACTCGACGGCGCTAAGCAGTATTATGATTACAAGGAGCGCTGTATTTTCTGTGACATCATGCGGGAAGAGTTGAGATACGGCCACAGGGTTATATTTGAGACAAAAAACTTTATAGCGTTTTGTCCTTATGCGCAGAGGTTTTCATTTGAGTTCTGGATAATGCCCAAGAGGCATCACTGCGCTTACCAGGACATAAGCTATGAAGAGCTGGATGATTTTGGCTTTATGCTGTTTACCATGCTGAAGAAGATGGGAACAGTACTGAAAAATTCGCCGTTTAATTACATCATTCATACTGCGCCTAACAGGATCCCGAGGCGCAACCACTGGCATACGCTGGGCGAGGATTTTCACTGGCATATGGAGGTCATGCCCAGACTTACGAGCGTGAGCGGTTTTGAGTGGGGTTCAGGTTTCTATGTGGTTACGACATCCCCTGAGGATGCAGCTAAATATTTAAGGGAGGCTTAATATGGATATTAAAAAGATTCTTTTCCCGACGGATTTTTTAGAAGGATCGGACACTGCGCTGCCTTTCGCAGCTGACATGGCAAAGAGATACAATGCAAAGCTTTATGTGATGCATGTAATCCATGACATAGCGCAGGCAACAGGGTGGTATGTGCCTCATGTGTCCCTGAATGAGCTTTACAAAGACATGGAGGCAAATGCCAAGAAGGAGATTGACAGGTACGGCGCTGAGGAACTGCGCGGATTCAAGGATGTGGAGCATATCGTTGTTAAGGGAGTGGCATATGATGAGATCATTAAATTTGCCAAAGAAAAAAATATAGACCTGATTGTTATGGGAACGCACGGAAGAAAGGGGCTTGACAGGGTAATATTCGGCAGCACTGCAGAGCGTGTTGTAAGAGACGCTCCTTGTCCGGTGCTGAGCGTGAGGGTCCCCGGTTATCAGACGAAGAAATGAGAGTATATTTATCAGAGAATGCATTTGTTGATCTTTTATTGAGTTCAGCTGAAGTTTACAAAAAGGAAAGCCTTGGTTTTCTGCTCGGGTACAAGCCTGAGGACAGGTTTATAATCGAACACGCGTTCAGTTTCCAGACCGCAAGGAGAAAACCCAAAGGAGTAATCTTCCATCATAAGGATCATAAGAAGATAGAGCCCATATTGGAAAAGTTTGACAGGCTTCAGATAGTAGGAGACTTCCATTCACATACCCAGTTCGGCATTACAAAGGGACTGCCTATTCCAAGCGATGAGGACATTAAGGAGATGAAAGTGGGGCAGGTTTATCTTATAGTCGCCATAAACAATAATGAAAAGACTTTGAACTGGGGCGAAAACAGGGATGGCACAATATCGGGCTCTGCAGGAAAATTCTTTTTTAAGATATCAGCGTATTATCTGAATGGCACCTCTAACATAAAAAGGGCAAAGATACATTGCCCGTTCCCTCCGGGTTTTTAAGGCTGTTACAATACTCCCGCTTCTTTCCACAATCAGAAGGCGGCTGTGCCCTTTTTTCATAGAATCAACTGCATTTTCTGAGTTAATACAGATATGTCATAAAGAGTTATATAATAAAGGCATGATTTTTTGCAGAAACTATGATTATAAACTGTCTTTTATTAATCTTTTAAGAAAGCATTAAGTTGACGATAAAAAGATTTATATTTTATTCGATCCTGATTCATTCGGTGGGATTGTCTTTGCTTTTTTTCTTGCCATATACAAAAAAGGAAGAGAAGAAGCAGGAACCCTTTTTTGCAAGAATTATCTCTCCGGATGAAATACTCCCTGAGAAAAAAGAAGAGAAATCATTGCCTAAGCCTCCTTCGTTGCCGGCAAGACCTGTTCCACAGCCTCAGGTTAAAAAGACGCCTCCACCTGTTGCGAAAGCAACGCCTCCAACAAGACCGTCTGAAAGCGCTTCTGTTCCTATACCAGCGCCAAAGGCAGAGACTCCTTCGCAGACACAGAAGGGAGACCAAGGTCAGACGCCTGAAGAACCCGGAAAGATTGCTGTTAAGCCGGGAACCGGTGGGTTATCTTTTCCTTTAAGGATGAAAGATCTAATGGACGAAAGTGTAATCGAAAAATTCGCAATGAAACATGATGAGGCGCAGGAAAAGAGCAGCATTACATTTGATGCTAAAGAATTCAAATATCAAAACTATATGCAGAGGCTTAAGGAAAAGATTGAAGGGATATGGAAATATCCCTCAGACGCTGCAATGAGAGGAATATACGGGGACCTTTATATAGCCTTCACAATTAAGAAAGATGGCAGCCTTGGAAGCGTGGACATTAAGCGGACTTCCGGGTATAAGAGTCTCGACGATGCGGCAATTAAAGCACTTAAGGACGCCGCGCCTTATTGGCCTTTGCCTGAGGATTGGAAGCAGGACAGCCTTACCATTACCGGCCATTTTGTATATTTATTGTACGGCATGTATGTGAGATAGGTTTCTTCCGGCAGGCATGAAGCGTTTCTTTTATCTGGTATAATTTAATCATGAGGCCGAGGATATATCTTAAGGTTGGCGACAGGGTGCGGCATCTCAGATACGACATCTGGGGATACGGGAATGTTATTGAAGAAAAACATTCTTCTCTGGAAGGCGGATTCTGTCTGGTCAGGGTTATGTTCGATGACGGGATAGAAAGATCATTCATAAATGACCTTGATAATGAGTGCTGCTGTTATTATGCAGGCGTAAGAATTGTTTGAAAATCAGCATTAATAATTGTAGTAATCCAGGGCTACAAAAGGCAGGGTATGGTAGTTGAACGGTTTCTTTTGCCGATATTTAATCAACAAACAATGCAGATATTGCTCAAAAATTTATTTAACTCGATGATTTATTGCAATCATCTGGAGTTGCTGTATGAATAAAAATATGCGTAGCAGATATCAGTGTGAGGTACACTAAGGTATCGAAAAATAAATTTTTTCACAACATCTGCATTTTTTCTTTTGAATTATTTTGATTAATGAAGGCATTTTAAATTGACAAGGCCCAAAAAACATCTCGGACAGAATTTTCTTTACGACCCCGCAATCCTTAAGAAAATAATAGATGTTTCTGATATCTCTTCTGATGACCTGGTTGTTGAGATAGGTCCGGGGCCCGGCAGGCTGACAAGACTTCTTGCTGAAAGCGCGGAAAGGGTCATAGGCATTGAACTGGACAGAGGACTTTACGAAAGACTGAAGGAAGAGCTTGCGGAATATGGGAACATTGAACTCGTACGCGGCGATGCCCTTAAATATGAGTATGAGAAGCTGCCAGAATTTAAAGTGGTTGCAAATATCCCGTATTACATTACAACTCCGATAATCTTCAGGCTTATAGAATGCAGGGAAAATCTAAGGTCAATGACTTTGACCATACAGAGGGAAGTAGCTGAGCGTATCGTAGCAAAACCCGGCAATAAAGATTACGGAGTGCTATCAATAATGACCCGGTATCATGCTGTGCCGTCCTTAAAATTCATTATCCCGAAGGGTGCATTCAGGCCTGTTCCAAAGGTAGACTCTGCGGTGCTTTATATGGAGATACGCAAATCTCCTTTGGTGGATGTAAAAGATGAAAACATTTTTTTCAATGTTGTAAAGACGGCATTTTCCCGGAGAAGAAAGATGCTGTTGAATTCGCTTAAGCCTTTGCATGAGGATATAAAGAATAAGATTGCAGAATGCGGCATCGATCCGCAAAGAAGGCCGGAGACATTGAGCATTGAAGAGTTTGCAAGATTGGCTGATGTCCTCTATAATTCATAGAAAGAACAGGCATATCAGAATCCATGGGCTTTAATAAGACAGGGTATAGTGTTTTTTCGCCTCGGCGAATCCGCAGAGGCGGACGTTCATTCTCAGCCAAATTCTTTTTGTCTTTGGACACTCTCTAATCCAAATGAAAAATTTTGAGATCATTGATATCTCCGGAGATGTCGGAATACGGGCTTTTGGTGCAAGCCTTGAGGAAGTTTTCAAAAATTCAGCCATAGGAATGTACAGCCTTATAACGGATATTAAGGATGTGGAAACTAAAAAAAATATTGCTGTATCTGTTGAAAGCAATTCGATGGACGGCTTAATGGTATCATGGCTTAATGAACTGATATTTCATTTCGACACGTATAATTTTATTGGTAAAGAGATTATGATCGCGGAAATCACCCCCTCCCTAACCCTCCCCCTTCGAGGGGGAGGGCTGGGTGGGGGGGGAAGCGGCAGGACTGAAAGCTTTAGACTTAAGGCTAGCGTCGCAGGTGAGGAATTTGATGCAGAAAGGCATGAAAGCAAGTTATTGATAAAGGCTGCGACATATCATAGACTGAAGGTAGAGGAAGAAGGCGGCAGATGGAAGGCAGAGGTTATTTTTGATATATGAATTACACATGGAACCAGGAATGATAAAGGATGTTTAATTTTGCAATTCCCTGTAGTTTGAGGGTTACCTATGTATGTCATTGTCCGGCTTGACCGGACAATCCAGAATAGAAAAAACTGGATTCCTCGATCAAGGTCGGGGAATGACGATGTGCTTTGTATAATTTTCTGGATACCCAGCAGTTTGCTGCGGGGAGGTTCATTAAGATTTTTTTGTGAGGAGGTGTCTATGGCAGTTGAAGGACTTCGCAGGATAGATGAGACAAGTATGGAGATACCTAAAGAATACAAAGCAGGGATGAAGGTAAAAGGAATTATTTATGTAGATGATGTCCTTGAGAAAGAGCTTGAGTCCCAGTCAATAGACCAGGTTGCAAATGTCGCAATGCTGCCCGGGATTGTCAGGGCATCTCTGGCAATGCCTGACATACACACTGGATACGGGTTTTCTATCGGCGGCGTAGCAGCGTTTGATATTGAGAAAGGGATAATCTCTCCCGGAGGCGTGGGTTATGACATAAATTGAGGAGTCCGTCTCCTCAGGAGCAATCTCAAAAAAAACGAGGTTGTTCCGAGGATGAAGGACCTCGTAGGGGTTCTTTATAATGAGATACCTTCAGGCGTTGGCTCAAAAGGCAAGATACGGCTGAGTGAAGAAAATGAGAGAAAACTTTTGCTCAAAGGCGCAAGGTGGGCAGTTGAACAGGGCTACGGAGAGGCTGCTGATCTTGAACGGATAGAGTCCGGCGGATGCATAGAAGGTTCTGATCCTGACATGATAAGCAAAAAGGCTTATGAAAGGGGAAGGGCCCAGCAGGGGACTCTGGGTTCAGGTAATCATTTTCTTGAGATACAGTATGTGGATGAGATATATGATGAGAAGGTTGCCAATGCATTGGGACTGTTCAGGGAGCAGATTACAGTTATGATACACACAGGCTCGAGGGGATTCGGGCATCAGGTATGCACGGACTTTCTTGAGGTTATGGAAAGGGCGGTAAAAAAGTATAATATAGAACTGCCGGATAAGGAGCTTGCATGTGCTCCGTACAATAGTCAGGAGGCAAAAGATTATCTGTCTGCAATGAGGGCTGCTGCAAATTACGCATGGGCTAACAGACAGTGTATAATGCATTGGGCAAGGGAGGCTTTCCTGAGATTTTTTAATACGTCGCCGAAGGGAATCGGCATGAATTTGATATATGATGTTGCGCATAATATAGCAAAGATAGAAGAGCACATTGTTAACGGAAAAAAAATGAAGCTTATCGTTCACAGAAAGGGGGCGACAAGGGCATTTCCTCCGGGGCATCCAGAACTTCCCGATGCTTATAAATCCATCGGCCAGCCTGTCCTGATACCCGGTGATATGGGAAGAGCGTCTTTTGTGTTGATAGGAACTGAAAAGGCAATGCAGGAGACATTCGGTTCAACATGCCACGGAGCTGGCAGAGTCATGTCAAGACATCAGGCGATAAAAAAGGCCAAAGGCCGCGCAATATGGCGCGAGATGGAGGATAAAGGCATTATAGTGCGTTCAGCAGGGAGAGAGACTCTGGCAGAAGAGATGTCAGAGGCATATAAGGATATATCAAATGTGGTGGATGTTGTTCATAAGGCAGGCATATCCAGAAAAGTTGCAAGACTAAGACCGTTAGGAGTGGTGAAAGGATAGATGGCAAAGACACTTTCTGTTGTACCATTGGGAGGAGTTGAAGAAATAGGCCTTAACATGACTGTAATAGGATATGGCGATGATATGATCGTCGTTGATGCGGGCCTGATGTTCCCTGAAGAAGATATGCTCGGAGTTGACTTTGTCATCCCTGACTTTTCCTACATCTTAGAAAATAGGGATAAGGTAAAAGGGATAATACTTACGCATGGTCATGAAGACCACACAGGAGCATTGCCTTTTCTGCTTAAAAGAATAAATGTGCCCATATACGGAACCCCTCTGACGCTCGGTCTTGTGAGGGACAAGCTTAAAGAACATTCTTTGGAGAGCGCTGAGCTGGTGCCTGTTAAGCCGAGGGATGTTTTGCAGATAGGCGCTTTTTCTGTTGAATTTGTACGAGTCACTCACAGCATTGTTGACGGAGTAGGTCTCGGCATTGATACGCCATTGGGAAGGATTGTGCACACAGGTGATTTCAAGCTTGACCCTACGCCGGTTGACGGCCAGCTTATGGATTTTCACAAGTTCTCTGAATACGGGGAAAAAGGCACTTTGTTATTGCTTTCAGACAGCACCAATGCTGAAAAGGGCGGTTTCACATTTTCAGAGAAAGAGGTAAGGCGCGCGTTTGAGGATATCTTCTCAACATCAAAAGGAAGGATAATAATCGCAACCTTTGCTTCTAATATTCATCGCATTCAGCAGGCAATAGATGTTGCGGTTAAATTCGGCAGAAAGGCAATACTCTGCGGCAGGAGCATTGTTGCGAATGCCCAGATTGCGTTAGACCTCGGCTATCTTCAGATACCGACTGAGACCTGGCTCAAACTGGACGACTTAAAAAATCTTCAGGACCATGAGATTATGATAGTAACAACCGGCAGTCAGGGCGAGCCCATGAGCGTGCTTTCAAGGATAGCTACCGATGAGCACAAGCATATCAAGGCCAAAGAGGGAGATACTGTTATACTTTCGGCAAAGATGATACCCGGAAACGAGCGCTCAATCGGGAGGATTATTAATCATCTTTTTAAGAGAGGCGCAAATGTAATATACGAAAAGGTGTCCGAGATTCACGTCTCAGGCCATGCTTCAAAGGAAGAGCTTAAGCTCATGCTGAATATGATAAGGCCGAAATATTTTATGCCTGTGCACGGAGAGTACAGACATCTGGCCTATCACTCAAGCCTTGCTGAAAAGACATGTGTTTCAAAAGAGAACATATTTATCCTTGAAAACGGCGAGATGCTTGAAATATCCGAAGACGGAGCAAGGAAGAACGGAAGGATTAATTCAGGAAGGATATTTGTCGACGGCAAAGGGGTAGGTGATGTTGAAAAAATGGTGCTCAGGGACAGGCGGAGGCTTGGTCATGACGGCATATTGCTGGTGATGATCGCAGTGGAGAAGCTGACAGGCAGGATCATCTCAGGGCCTGATATAGTCTCAAGGGGTTTTGTCCTCGAAGAAACATCGCCTGTTATCGGAGACGTTAGCAATCTTGTCGCTGACACCCTGAAAGAGCTGGACAAGGAAATAATGACAGATGCCTCACTTATTAAGGCAAAGATCAGGAGCGTGCTTAACAAATACCTGCGCAACACAATGGAGAAAAGCCCGATGATAGTGCCGATAATATTTGAGGTGTAGG
>CAZBSJ010000052.1:0-9534 GCA_964494165.1 uncultured Nitrospiraceae bacterium | reverse complement strand
GTTATAAAAGGACACAAGTCATCATGAAAAATACAGGAGGCAAGATACAAGATTCACGATGCAGGATGACTGAGAAAAAAACTATCATGCATCGTGTATCATGCATCGTGAATAACAGGGGCATAACATTGATTGAACTTATAATTGTCGTTTCAATAATCGGCGTCCTTGTTGTTGCCCTTGGATTTGAATTCCGCGGCTGGATGGGCAGGTATAGGATAGAGAGCCAGGTAAAGGAGATGCATGTTGACCTTATGAATGCGAGGGCAAGGGCTATGCAGAGAAACAGAACACATTTTGTTGTCGCGGCCGCTAACAATTATCAAATTGTTGAAGATACGAATGAAAGCGGGACTAATAATGCCGGCGACACACCGATACCTGGTTTTGCAAATCCAAAGACATTGCAATATCCAGTAACAGCAGGGGTGGGAACATACACCATGAACATAAGGGGACTTATGCCGGCTATTGTAAATACTGAAACTATTCGGTTTAATATCGGAGACAATACGCCTGATTATGACTGCATAGTATTATCTGCAACAAGAATAAATATAGGGTTATGGAATGGAGCAACCTGTGTTGTTAAATAACAGAGGGTTTACTTTAGTTGAAGTTTTAATAGCGCTTGTGGTGCTGCTTCTGGTGTCTTTGGCTCTTATGCAGACAGCTCTGGTAGGAATTGATGCCAACATGTTAAATGTGCTGAGGGATGAAGCAGTAAAAATTGCTGAGACGAGGATGAGTGAGACAAGAAATACGGCGTTCGACACTATAGCAGCAGATAATATTACGGTTCCAAGAAACTTCAGAAATATATCAGGGTTTTCTTATAATGTTGGAAGAACGGTTACAAACTTTGGAACTGATAACAGACAGATTACAATTACTGTTGCATGGAACTGGAAGGGAAATCCTTATAACCATACCATTACAACAATCATTAGGAGGCAATGATTAATATGGCATGTTACAGGATGCGGGAAGCCATATCATTAAATATGAGAGTATCCTCAATCAAGCGGATACCCGCTTCGGACGGTTCGTCGATGAGATGCCGAGGCAAAAAGGGGGATATCATAAATCATGCAGGGTTTACAATAACAGAACTTTTGATAACGATGACTGTTTTTTTGCTTGTCCTTGCAGGAGCATCGCAGGTACTTACCGGTTTAATGACACAGTTCAAACAACAGTCCAAAATAGCAGAAACCAATATCGAGGGGGTAATAGGCCTTGAAATTCTGAGACGGGATGTTGAACATGCAGGATACGGTCTGCCCTGGGTGATTCCCACTGGGGTAGCATATAACGAAGCTACAGCTGCTGAAGCAGCAGCATTTAATGATTCGCCGGGGAATCCACCCAGGGCTGTTTTGAGCGGAAATAATATGATTTACAGCAGCCAGAATGATGTATTTAATGGAGCGGATTATCTTGTTATAAAGGCTACAAATGCTGCTACGAACGCAGCATCGCAGAGATGGACATCCCTAAGAACTGCTAACAATAAAAGAACATGGGGGGCAACACCCGATGATTTCGTTACTACCGACCGTGTAATTGTTATCTCTCCGGGAACAGACGATTCTAACAGAAAAACTTTGGTTGTAAGTGGGGGCGCCAATTGGTGGACGAATTATAATGATCCTGATGGCTCAGGTCCCTTAACAGGGACAGAGGCATTCGCTCCGGATATTACAGAGACACGCTTTGTTTATGGAATTGACGCTAATACTAATCCAAGGATGCCGTTTAACAGGGCTGACTATTATATAAACAGAGAGGACACTACTGTTGCCAATGACGGGGTGCCTGATCAGTGCGCTTTGGGCACAGGTGTACTGAGGAAGGCAATAATTGCTCATGCAGATGGAGACCGTACCCCATGGCCTCTTCTCGACTGTACAGCTGATATGCAGGCAGTATATGGTATAGACACAGATACGCCGATTGACGGAGCCGTAAACTGTTATGTGAATAACCTTGCAAATAGCCTAGCTACAGTAAATGCTGAAAACATAAGAAACAGAGTAAGGGAAGTCAGGGTATACATACTGGCGCATGAAGGGCAATATGACAGAGACTTTACTTATGCTATAAATCCAGTGAGAGTAGGTGAAGATTTGACAAGGTGTGCGCCAGGAGCAGCAGATGAAGCAATTTTAGGCAGAAACCGTGACCTTAGCAATATAAACAACTGGGCAAACTATCGCTGGAAGGTTTATACATTGGTTATAAAACCCGTTACCCTGAGGTGAAAATGGAAAGATACATATCAAAAAATATGCGCAGCAATAAATACATGAAGATCAGTAATGAAAAAGGGATCGCTCTTGTAATGGCGCTTGTGATATCAGCAATAGCGCTTGCAATTATGGCAGGGCTGATTTATATGATAACATCCGGCACACAGATTTCAGGCATTCAAAAACGATATGAAACTGCAAAACAGGCCGGGATAGGCGGGACTGATGTGGTATATCAGTTTATTGGAGCGAGAGGGAACCCCAACATCCCATTTTTTTCTGTTGATATTCCAGCAGAACTTGTTGTTGTTGGCGCAAGTAATTGCATGAATATTAAACTGAATACACCTACATTTGTCGGTTCAACTCTCAATTGGCCGGCAGCTTGCAGCAATACCCTGACTATTAACCCTATGGATACGGCCACTTATGATGTCAGATTTAACATTGGAACTTTGCCTGCATACACTGTTTATGCGAAGATCGTTGATACTGTAGACGGAAACTCAGGTGGAGACTCGGCGTTAGTGAAAGGCGGGGTTGTATCAACAGGCACAGGCGAGGTAACAGTTGTGAGCATGCCATATCTTTATACAATCGAGCTTGATGCACAGGATGCGGCTAACTCTGCTGAAAGGGCAAAACTTTCTGTTCTCTATCAATATTAAATATCTTCAAAAAATGATAAGCCTGATAAAAAATAAAAGCCTGTTTATTATGATGACATTTCTCATCGTTCTTTCCTGTTCAAAGGAAAAACCAACAGAGATGACAAAGCAATCTTCTGTAGATGTTGCCCAAAGCCCTTATTCTCTTCAAATTTCTCCTGCAGAGGCATCAAGAAATACAACTCTTTCATTGATTGCGAAGGGGTTTGATATCAGTAAAGCCCAAATCGAGTGGCTGGCAAACGGAGAGCCGACAGCCATCCATACTGTACAGTTTAATTCAGAACAGCTCAGAAAAGGAGACACTGTTCAGGTAAAAGCTGCGATATTGGGCAAAGAAATATTGTCAAATGTCATAACAATAAAAAATGCCCCTCCTTCTATAGGAAAAATCAGATTCATGCCGGATGTACTAAAGCAAGGTGATACGCTATATGTTGATGTGGAAGGGGAAGATATTGACGGAGATAGTGTAAGTATATTATATGAGTGGGAAAAAAACGGAGAACCAGCAGGCAATGAGAGGGCAATAGGCGCTTCTATAAAAAGGGGGGATAAAGTTTCAGTAAAAATAACGCCATTTGACGGGGAAGATTATGGCAAGACAGCAGAAATGGAGAGAGAGATAGCGAATTTCCCCCCGGTAATTATTGAAGATAAGAATTTCACTTTTGACGGCATACATTTTATATATCAGGTTAAAGCTGCTGATCCTGATGAGGATAACTTAATATATTCACTCATGTCAGCTCCAGCAGACATGACAATAAATCCGGATACTGGACTTGTAAAATGGGATGTTCCAAGGGATTTCCTCGGAAAAACAGAGATAACGGCGGTTGTATCTGATGATCATGGCGGTAAGGCAACCTATACTCTTAATTTCGAGACAGCAAAAAAATAATTTTACAATACTTCTTTTAGTAACCTTTCCTGTTCAAGATCGAGGCGGGTAAGCTCCTCATTAAACTTGTTTATTTTTTCTTCGATCTCAGATGTCCTTTGTTTTAGCTCTCTCTCTTCTCTTATGGAGATTACCCTTCCTTTTTTGCTGAATTCATCTTCGATCCTTTTTTTCTCTTCATTCAGCTTTTCTGCTACTGCTTTGAGTTCATCTTTTCTTTTTGCAATGTCTTTCAGCCTGTTTTCAGCCGCCTCCCTTTGGGCAGGTGATATTTTTTCTTTTTCATCTGTTATTGGTTTGTCTGTTGTGGCTTCTTCCTGTTTTTCTGCATCCGGAGCATAGCCTCCGGCCTTTGCCTTTATCTCGATGATATCTTCGATATTGGCTTTGTCTATCTCTATCTCTCCGCCCATCTTCGTAAATTTTATCTTTCCGTCAAGCTCCTTATAGTCGTCAACGATGAACTCACTGCCGTTTTTAAGAATGACCCTGAATTCAGAAAATACCGGTGAGGCAAGAAGCACAAATATGAGACATAAAATAAAAATTATTGATACTCTCACTTTTCAGCTCCTTTCGTTTTAATAGAATCTATTATCTGTAAAAGTTTATCTGCATTGAAAAATCCAACATGCACAGAACCATCCGGCATTATTGAGGTCGGCGTGCCTGAAATGCCGAGGCTTTTTGCGAGCTTTATGTTTTTATCAATCTCATCTGTTTCACAGCCCGGTTTTGGTATGGGCTTTTTCTCAAAGTTATCATCCAGAAGCTTTAATGACTTATTGCAAACGATGGTCTTGGATTTCCAGTATGCATCAGGATGCATCGGCAGAGGGAAGAGTTTTATGTAGAATGCGATGTCATTTCTTTGCTTAACAACTTTTTTTATTTCAGCATGATATTTTCCGCAGAACGGGCAGTCAGGGTCAGTAAACACTATGATTTTTTTCGCAGCCTTTTTATTACCGAGCACAAGCGCATTCTGCAGCGGGATGCGGGAGAGATCGACCTTCCTGTCTTTGTTGAGTTCAGCAATCCGTTCCTTTGTCTTATCAGCGCCAAGATCAACAGCAATAATCGGCCCGCCTAAAATATATTTTTGAGAGAAGTCAACGTAGAAAACTCCTTTTTGCCCGGCGCTCTCGATAGAAACTTCCCATAATCCTCTTACAGGGCTCATCTGGATTTTCAGTATCTTTGCATCCGGATTATTAATCTTTTTGAGGATGCCCTGAACGTCGTTCTCAGTCAGGCTGTGGCACTTCATGCAGTCAGTTCCGCAGGCCTCGACCGAGCCGTAAGCAATGTCAGCAGATAAAGAAAAAAACAGCAAGCAGCAGGAAGCAAGCAGCAAACAGAATTGTAAAAAGAGTAAAGATTTTTTTTGTTTTTGAATCTTCAATTTTGAACTTTTAACTTTAAATTTTTCATTTATGCCTAATTATAGCAGATTTTGTGATATGATTAAAATTCCATGGATAAGCTTATCATAAAAGGCGGGAAAAAACTTAAGGGTGAAGTAAGGATAAGCGGCGCAAAGAACGCAGCCCTTCCTGTTATGGCATCCGCTCTTCTTGCATCAGGCCAAAACATTATCAGCAATGTCCCTGATCTCAGAGATGTAAAGACCATGGGAAGACTCCTTAGTAACACGGGAGCGGAATTCAATTATGAGCATAATACGGCTGCTATAAAGACAAATAAGATAAAAAACCTTGAGGCGCCTTATGAACTTGTAAAAGAGATGCGGGCTTCTGTTCTGGTATTGGGCCCGATGCTCGCCAGATACGGCCATGCAAAAGTATCTCTGCCGGGAGGATGCGCGATTGGCGCAAGGCCGATAAACCTCCATCTCATGGGGCTTGAAAAGATGGGCGCAAAGATAGAACTCGAGGACGGCTATGTTGTTGCAAGCGCAAAGAGATTAAAAGGCGCAACAATATATTTTGACACCCCGACTGTTACAGGCACGGAAAACCTTCTGATGGCGGCCTCACTCGCAAAAGGCACTACAGTCCTTGAAAATGCAGCGAGAGAGCCTGAAGTTTCAGACCTGGCAAACGCATTGATCTCCATGGGGGCTAAGATCAAAGGACACGGAGAGAGCATTATAGAGATAGAGGGGGTTGATGAACTCAGGCCTGTGACACACGCAGTAATACCGGACAGGATAGAGACAGGCACTTATATGACGATTGCCGGCATTACAAACGGAGATATCATAATCAGAGACTGTATGCCTGAACACCTTCATGCTTTTATTATCAAGCTGGAGGAGACAGGCCTCAGGTTTGAAAACCTGAAAGACGGCATTAGGGTCATTGGCACGGCAAGGCCAAAGGCTGTTGATATAGAGACATCGCCGTATCCAGGATTCCCTACCGACATGCAGGCCCAGTTTATGGCGCTGATGAGCATAGCTCAGGGCGCGAGCATAATAACGGAAACGATCTTTGAGAACAGGTTTATGCATGTTGCAGAGCTTATGAGAATGGGCGCAGACATCAGTTTTAAGGGAAGCACTGCTGCTGTTAAGGGAATTAAAAAACTCAAGGGAGCTAAGGTGATGGCAACAGACCTCAGGGCAAGCGCTTCATTGGTTATAGCTGCGCTCAGGGCCGAAGGAAAGACAATTATTGACAGGGTGTATCATCTTGACAGAGGCTATGAGAAGATGGAAGAAAAGCTTCGCAGACTTGGCGCTGATGTTCGCAGGGTAAAATAGAAAAAAAAGAGGTAAGCATTGCTTACCTCTCGTATGACATTCGTATTCTTTTGAGAGCCTTTTTACGTGCAGCTATTGCCTTTTTCTTTTTTTTGACGCTTGGCTTTTCGTAATGCTCTCTCTTCTTTATCTCTGAAAGGATCCCTTCTCTCTCGCACTGTTTTTTGAATCTCCTGAGGGCATTTTCGAAGGAATCGCTCTCATGAACCTTTACAGAGGGCATATAATATATCCCTCCTCCCTCTTTATAAATTTTATAGATTCGATGAACCTAATAAAGTAAATTACTTTACCAGTAAAAATATTCCCCTGTCAAGAATGGCAAAAAACAAAACATAGAGAAGAAAACAAAGGTGTTCAGGGCCTGCAATCTAAAATTCTAACTATAAGGCAACTTAATGGCTAAGTATTGAAAACTCATGGGTTTTTTGTGTATAATCCAGCGCTATTTTTTGTAGCCTAAATTACAATATCTCCATAAACAGGGGGGTTCATGAAACGGGTTATATTTGTATCTTTTTTCCTGAGTTTTGTTTTATGGTCTGTCTCATTTGCAGAGGCAGAGACCTTTACCTGCCTTGCGTGCCATGGGGCAATGAAAGGGAAAATCAGGACAGAGACAGGCGCTGTAATTGATGTAAATGTTGACGGAGAGCGTTATGCATCATCAGTTCATGGCGGATTTGACTGTCTTACCTGCCATAAGCAGTTCTCTCCCAATCCTCACGAGCCGGTTAAGATGAGCAGTGTGCCTCATAATGTCAGCTCATTGGCAGCACAGGTATCAAAGAAGGCAAGGGTTGATTCAGTTGCTCTTTCTGCCTGTATAGAATGTCACGAAGATGTTTACAAGGGAGTTATAGACAGCGTACATGGTCAGAATATAATCAAGAAGAAACAGGTCGACGGCCCCTTATGCCTTGACTGCCATGGGTCTCCGCATTACATTATGCCCAAAAACAACCCGTCTTCAATGGTTCATAAAAAGAATATCGTTGAGGTTTGCGGCAACTGCCATGAAAAAGAGGATATGGCAAAAAAGTATGACTGGGGAACACACCTGTTGGAAAGATATTACGAAAGCTTCCATGGCAAAAAATACATTATAGGCCACCCTGATGCGCCTGCGTGTTCAGACTGTCACGGCTCCCACGGCGTAAAAGCCTGGGACGATCCGGCATCGCCTGTTGCCATGGATAACAGGACAGAGACATGCGGCAAGTGCCATAAGGGAGCGACCAAGAAGTTTGTTACAGCGATTACGCATAAATATATAGGAAAAGACAACCCGATCCCGTATTATTTCGGGAAGGGATTAACACTGCTTTTATTGTCTGTGTTTGCGTTCATCCTCGGCCATGTTGTTATCGAGGCGTACTCAGAGATAAGGGACAGGGTATTCAGAAAGGGAGGAGGCCGCCATGAATAACAACATTCCGAAAGAATATCTGCGTTTTAACGTCATAGAGAGAATTCAGCACGTAATCCTTTTTACAACATTTCTGCTGCTCACATTTACCGGATGGGCGTTAAAATATCCGGAGGTCACGGTCGAACACGCAAAATGGTGGGTTAGTATGTGGGGCGGCGCCAAGACAGCAGGCATAATCCACAGGATTGCCGGAATTGTAATGCTTCTCGATTTTATCTGGCATGTCCTTTATCTTGCCTATATGCTTTTTACAGGGAAGATGAAACTCCGCAAGGATACAACCATAATTCCTCTTCCGAAAGATGTTACAGACCTTCTCAAGAACCTGTTATATTTTGTCGGATTAAGCAAGGAAAAACCAAAATTCGGCAGGTTCAGCTATATACATAAATTTGACTACTGGGCGGTCTTCTGGGGCATGGGCATCATTGGATTATCAGGCCTTTTCCTCGCATTCCCGGTACACTCTTCCTATCTTTTCCCGATGTGGAGCGTAAACTGGATATGGGAGGTAATCTCTATCATGCACAGCGATGAGGCCCTTCTTGCCATTGTGTTCATTCTCTTCTGGCACTTCTATAATGAACATCTCAGATGGGATAAATTCCCCATGAGCATGACATGGATTACAGGCAGGATCACTATAGAACAGATGAAACACGAACATCCGCTGGAATATGAACTGGAGTTCGGCAGCAAAAAGGAGAGCAACAAATGATGAAGCTGTTATCTCTGATCATTATGGCGTTGCTGATGTTCGGCTGCTCTGCCAAAGTAGAAAAGGCAGAAACCGAAAAAATACGGGAAGAGATAGTTTCTAAAGAAGAGGCCATGGCAAGCCTGCCCTGCTTCAAATGTCATTCATTCAAAAAGTTTTCCGCGCCTTTTAAGAAGGGGGTATTCTCTCATCAGGTACATATGGATACGGTGCATTGCAACCAGTGCCATGAGGTGACAGGACATAAGCCGATAAAACTCGATCAAAAGAGATGCGGAACCTGCCATAATGTGAGGATAATAAAATTCAACAAGACCAGTCTTCCGGCAAAGTTCGACCATGCTTTTCACTCAAAAACCTTTCGCTGTCAGGAATGTCATGTAAAGGTCTTTGAGATGAAGGCAGGCGCTGCTACCATCCTGATGAAGGACATAGAAGATGGGATGTATTGCGGCGTTTGTCATAACGGGCAGAAGGCTTTTTCTTCTTCAGAGTGCAATATCTGCCATGAGATGAAGAGCTTTAATAAAGAGCTTGTCTATAAGATGGAGGGCTTTGGTCCTGTTTCATTCAGCCATGCCTTTCATACAGCTGCTTTTTCATGCGATGACTGCCACCCAAAGCATTTTGCCATGAAAAAGACAGCAGGCAAGATGCCTATGGACAAGATAAATGAAGGTAAGTTCTGCGGCGCATGCCATAACGGGAAAATGGCATTTTCAGCCTCAGATTGCGAGAAGTGCCATAAATAGTAAAATTTAATTTGGTGTAATCAAACTGACTGCCAACAAAAAGGGGGAAGAATTTCCCCCTTTTTGTTTTCTATATCCGG
>CAZBSJ010000051.1:0-9557 GCA_964494165.1 uncultured Nitrospiraceae bacterium | reverse complement strand
GTATTTTACCCCAAAAATGCTCCTTATGGCAGGCATACTTGAGGAGAAATCTTTCCCAGTTCTCCTCAGTAAATCCGCCGAGGAGGATAAAAATTTCGAGCCTGTTTGTTCTGTATTGATTGCCATGTCAGATATTTTTTCAATTTTTTAAAAGGCTGAGCGCTTTTTTATGCAGATGCTCATTCGCTGATGCAAGCAATGACGTGCTTTTTTTAACCCCAATCTCTGTGGATTCAATAGAATCTCCATTGATATCTGTGAAGCCCCCTCCTGCCTCTTTCACAATCAGCCATCCCCCTCCAAAATCAAAACTCCTGGATAAGGCATGCGTAACAAATATGCTGATTGCACCGCTTGCAAGATACGCTAAATCAAGTGCTGTGGCGCCGAGACAGCGCGTCTTCATTGACTGGGAAAGCAAAGGCATTATGCGCGGGATGTCCTTTTTCGGTGACTGTGCCTCATACGCAACAACATAAACATCTTCACTCTTTTGCGTATAAATCCTTTTGTTGTTGAGAAACGCGCCTTTCCCCTTCTCTGCCCAGAACTCATCCCCATTAACAAGGTTTATGATATATGAAAGAGCAATGTCTCTGATTGTACTGCCGTCTGCAACTGCAATAGATGTGCAGTAAAAAGGTATGCCTGCTATGGCGTTCTTGCTTCCGTCAATAGGGTCTATCAAAACTTTCAGCCCGCCGCCTTTGATGTCTTTAACGCCGATTTCTTCTGAGACAATGGTCAGAGGTTCGCCTGTCTTCTCAAGCGCTGAGATGATAATCTCTTCTGCTTTTTTATCAACAGGAAATGTCTTGTCGCCGGCGGCACCGATACCGATTGCTGTTTGATTAGGCCGGCTTTGTTTTAATGAAGATATCTCTGTAAGAAGTGTCCTGCCTATATCCCTGAATATTGTGATATCCACAAGATATTTTACTGACAGCGTATAAAGGCCTTAAGCCATTTAGTCCTTGAAGGATGTCTCAACTTTCTGATAGCGCTCACCTCTATCTGTCTTATCCTCTCCCTTGTGACATTAAACTCCTTGCCTACCTCTTCGAGGGTTGCCGGCGCATCTTCCCCAAGGCCGAATCTTTTTCTTAGAATCTTTTCTTCCTTTGGATTTAAAGTGCAAAGCGCCTTATCAATATGGTCTTTCAGGTCTGACTGTATTGCTGCATTTAGGGGGGACACTACGCTCTTGTCCTCAATAAAATCACCGAGATGGCTGTCTTCCTCATCGCCTATCGGGGTTTCAAGCGATATAGGCTCACGCGATATCTTCAGTATGGTCTTTACCTTCTCAACGGGAATCCCTATCTTGTATGCAATCTCTTCAGGCACAGGCTCCCTGCCCAATTCCTGAACAAGTTCCCTTGCTGTTTTGGTTATCCTGTTCATTGTCTCGACCATATGTACAGGGATTCTGATTGTGCGGGATTGGTCTGCCAATGCCCTGGTAATTGCCTGCCTTACCCACCAAGTAGCGTAAGTGCTGAATTTATATCCTCTCTGATATTCAAATTTATCGCATGCCCTCATCAGCCCTATGTTGCCTTCCTGTATCAGGTCTGAGAAGCTCAGGCCTTTCCCAATATATTTCTTTGCAATGCTTATAACAAGGCGAAGGTTTGCCTCGATTAATGCCTTTTTTGCCTCTACCACATTCTTTTCTGCTTCAGTGAGAAGACCAAGCGTCTTTCTTGCTTCTTCAGGCCTGATGCCGAAATCATTTACCCTTTTTTCTAACTCATCCTTACATTCCCTGTATTCTCTTAAAAGGGTCTTCTTCTCTGTCTGTACGCTCTTTGCGCTTTTCTTCTCTCCGGTATCCGTCTGCTTGAGCCTCTTTTCAAGAAAAGCCCTTCTCCTGTCTATGCTGTCTATGCTTACAAGCATGTTCTTGAGTTCCTCTGAAAATGTAAAGACTGCGTCTTCCTTTAACTTAAGCTCGTCTATCTTGCAAAGAATCTGCGCTGTATTTTCATCAAGAAACTTTACAGCCTTTTTATTGGAAGAGCCTTTTTCATCCGCAAGCTTCTTCAGATGCTCCCGTCTTTTATCGTAAAGTTTTTTCATTTGCAATGTTATGTCAAAAAACCTTTTCCTCTCCGCAAATATGTCTTCTTCCAGCAGTTCTTCCCCGTCCTGCACCACTTCAGCCAAAGGCGCCTCTCCTTTTTCGATAAGCTCTCCAAGTGCAATCAGTTTTTTAAGTGCGCATGGCAGAAAGAATACAGTCTCAGCCACTTTTTTCCTGCCTTCTTCTATCCTTTTAGCTATCTCGATCTCGCCCTCTTTTGTAAGAAGGGGGATGTGACTCATCTCTTTCAGATATATCTTTATGGGATCATATTCCAGATCTGCAAAAACAGTGCCCTTTTTATCTTCTTCGATGAGTTCTTCTTCAGGCTCTTCCTTAAACACGAAGCCGTCTTTTTCTTCTTCGCCGTCAAAAAAATCAGGCTGCTCTATCATCTTCCCCCCTCATCATTTTTTGTTTTTCGATAAGCAGCTTGTTAAGCAGCTGCAGGTCACCGCTGTTTTTAGCATTTCTTATCCGATCTTCCAGATCATGATGCGCTATCTTTCTAAGACAATCCCTGATGTTTTTGTCCACATATTCAATATCAAACCCAGGATGCAGTGAAAGCTTTGTAATGAGAGTCTTATCTTCTTCTTCAATAGCACTGAGAATCGCATTTATATTAAGATTATCTGCTATGGGCCTAATCTCATGAAAGATTTTCTTGACATCCGGCGTGCGGACGTTTTCTATATCCAGATTCTCAAAGATATATGATGCCTTATCCGGAAATGAAACAATGGCGCTCAAAAGCATGACGTCTTCATTATAACTCAGCTTCGGGCTCTGTGGCTCCGGGGATTTTTTATCCTTGCCCATGAATTTCTTGTGCTCTCCCCTTATCACCGATTCTCTTATCCCTGATTTTTCTGCCAGTTCCCTTATTAGTTCCTCTTTAAGAATCATATCTTTCGTATTTGATATTATTTCGATGGCTGTCCTTACATTATCAGTCTTTTCCCCTTTTAGGCCGAGAATGAATTCTACCATTGACTTTGACTTTGCAAGTCTTGTCTGGAACGCCCCTGGGCCATTTTTTCTGAGAAAGCTGTCTGGGTCGTCTCCTTCTGGCAAGAGAAGTATCTTGCTCTTAAAACCATGCTCGTAAAGAAGCGCAACAGACCTCTTTGCAGCAGAGATGCCTGCGCTGTCTCCGTCAAAAACAAGAAGTATTTTTTTTGTCAGCCTTCCCAGCTTCTGGAGATGTCCCGGGGTTAAAGCTGTTCCGAGGGGTGCGACTACATTTTTAAACCCGTGCTGATGGCACATGATAACATCCAGATACCCTTCAGTTATAACGGCATAATCCTTTTTTCTTATCTCGTCCTTGGCAATATTTAATCCGTATAGGGTTTCGCTTTTCTTAAAGATTATCGTCTCAGGCGAGTTAAGATATTTGGGCATGGAGTCATCCATGGCACGGCCGCCAAATGCTACTGCCTCGCCATGAAAATTAAATATAGGGAAAACAAGCCTGTTTCTGAACATATCGTATGGCCCTTTATCTCCGGTGAATACCACGCCTGCCTGAGTAATTAATGTATCTTCAATCCCTTTTTTCTTTAAATGCCCGTAAAGCGTATTCCACTCCTTGTCCGCGTATCCAAGCAAAAACATGTCCGTCATCTCATCTTTGACTTCTCTTTTCTGGAGATATGCCTTTGCTGTTTTTGATTTCTTCAGATTTTCCTTAAAAAGATTCAATGCCTCTTTCTGGATCTTTAGCAGCTTTTCTTTTTTTTCATTCAGGCCGCTTTCAAATTTGTAGCCGGAGAGTTTTATCCCTGCCTTCTTTGCGAGCATTTTGCTGGCTTCCTGAAAGTTAAGATTTTCATATTTCATTACAAATCCGAAGATGTCGCCGCCTGAGTGGCAGCCAAAGCAATGAAATATCTGCTTGCTAGGACTGACCATGAATGAGGGTGTTTTTTCTGAATGGAATGGGCAGAGTGCCCTGTAGTTCTGGCCTGCCTTCTTGAGGTCTACGTAGTCGGATATAACGTCAATTATGTCAAGACGTGATCTTATATCTTCTATAAGGTTGTCTGTTTTCATAATTAGCTCATAGCTTTTGGCTTGAAGCTTTTTATCTGTTTACCCGTTTAAACCCTGAACACTCAAATATTTCGTGAGATACGCCTTTAAAAATCTGATCCATAAGCAGATTAAGCCCTACATTGTCACTTGCGATATGGCCTGCAATAACAACGTTAAGGTGGTTTTTCTCTGCTTCTTTTCTGTGATCCTCGCTTAAATGCATCGCAACGATTGTGTTAACACCGCTTGTTGTGAGGCTTTCGAATATCTCTTTCGAGCCTTCTGTGCCCCCTGTCATATCTACGAATATTTTCCCAGCCCTTCTGTTCTTATTGCCTATGAGTATCTTTGGACCAGCGCCGTTGAAGCTGGCTGTTCTGTACTCAGGTATTTCCTTAAGAATATCAAGCACTTCTGAGACTTTGTAAGGCTTTTTGTCATCAAACAGCCTCTGCAGGTATGTTGCAACCATGTTGTCTGCCGGCGTATGAAGGCAAAGAAAGGGGATACCGAGAAGTTTTGCCGCGTCAACAGAACGCGTATGGTTGACAGGCATAAGCTTTCTTTCTACCTCTTTGATACGACCGTCCATAAGACCCTCTGCTATGTTTATGGGCACGCCGAACCTGTGAAGGATGTCTGACTGCATCTGCATAACAGAGTACAGGTTTGCATAGGCCCTTCCTTCCGGATGATGGGATACCAGCAGATCTATGCGTTTTCCGTTTTTGCCCAGTGCATCTGCAAGCAGCACCTCGCCGACCTCGATATCCACGCCTGCGAGTATGGTCTTTATCTTTTCTTCGCCTGTTCCATTCAAAATCCTTGAGTCTGAATATGGGTTCTCAAGGGTTTCGCTGTCGAAAAATTCCGTTTCATCATCCTTCAGTTTCTCAAAGTCTTTTTTCCGTGATTCCAAATCCTTAAGAACAGCATCTTTGCCCCTTGGGTCGTTCTCGATAGCAATAGTTATTGCCTTTTTATACAGCTCTTTGAGAGTCATAATTGGTCCTTTTTACAGAAATGGATTGGTTCTGTATTGTATTGTTTCGCCTTTTTATTTGTCAATTGAAGATATGAAAAACCAGAGGCTTTTGTTTATAATTTCATGTATAGAAAAAGCGGCTAACTTGCTTATGAAAAGGAACATTTGTAAATGCATTATGTAATCTTGGGAACAGCAGGGCACATTGACCATGGCAAAAGCGCACTGGTTAAGGCATTGACAGGCATTGACCCTGACAGGCTTAAAGAAGAAAAAGAGCGCGGCATCACCATAGACCTCGGCTTTGCTGACCTTGAATACCCTGACGGGCTTACGGTAGGAATAATCGATGTGCCCGGACATGAAAGGCTTGTAAGGAATATGCTTGCCGGAGCAGGCAGCATAGACATCGTAGTCCTCGTAATAGCAGCAGATGAAGGCATCATGCCCCAGAGTAAGGAGCATTTGGCGATATGTAACCTGTTGAAGATAAAATCAGGCCTCATCGTAATAACAAAAACGGATCTCGTTGAAGAGGACTGGGTCAAGCTGGTCTCTGAAGAGGTAAAAGACTTTGTTAAGGGTACTTTTCTTGAAAGCGCTGAGATCGTTCCGGTCTCTTCAAGGACTGGGAAGAATATTGATGTGCTGAAAGAGAAGATAAGGGAGATTGCCTTAAAAGTTAAGCCGAAGCTAACAAAAGGCCTCTTCAGGCTTCCGATTGACCGTGTTTTCACATTAAAGGGATTCGGGACAGTTGTTACAGGGACAGCTATTTCAGGGAATATCTCTGTTGATGACCCTGTTGATATCCTGCCTGCAAACATAAGCACTAAAGTAAGGGGGCTTCATAGTCATGGGAAGGCAATAACATCTGCTTACGCAGGACAGAGGGTTGCGATAAATCTGACCGGCGTTGAAAAGGAAAGCCTGAACAGGGGCGATGTTGTTGTTGTGCCCAACCGGTTCTCTCCTACAAAATTTATCGATGCAAAAATAGAACTCCTGAAAGACGCCTCTCCCATAAAAAGCAAGAGCCTTGTTCATTTCCATACAGGGACCTCAGAGACAATTGCCAGGATAATACTTTATGAGACTGATGAGTTAAAGCCCGGCGGAGAGTGTTTCTGCCAGTTCAGGCTGGAGGAGCCGATAATTACCATGTCTGGCGACAGATTTATAGTAAGAAGATTTTCGCCTGTCGAGACAATCGGCGGCGGTGAGATGCTCGATGTCCATCCGTCAAGGAGAAGGATGCGTGAAGGAATCGATGACCTAAAAGTCTTTGAGCAAGGCACTTTTGATGAAAAGATTGCAATGAAGATAAAAAAGGCCGGCATAAACGGCATGACTGTTTTAAATATTGAAGGGTGGATAAATACAGATGTAACAGCGATCCAGGATGCGATAAAATCATTGAAACAAAAGGGCGCTATTGTGCTGTTCGAAAATGTCCTTTTGCACTCCATTGCCGTAGATGCGATTAAAAAAGGTATTACAGGAATTCTCAACCAATTCCACAAGCAGAACCCGCTAAAGCCCGGAATGCCTAAAGAAGAGATACGAACTCAGCTTAAGGCCGATCCCCGCATATTTAATGTCCTGATTGGCTCCATGAAAAATATTGTTGCAGAAAAGGATCTGGTGCGATCGTCAGAGTTCAAGGTCTCTCTTTCAGATACAGACACCGGGGCAACTAAAAAGATATTAGACATACTTGAACAAAGCGGATTCCAGCCGCCATTAAAAGACGAGCTTGCAAAATCGCTCTCTATGCCTATAAAGCAGCTTGATGATATTCTGAAACTTATGGCAAAAGAGGGCAAGATTGTCAGGATCAGTGATGCGGTTTATATCACTGCTTCTGCCCACAAAAAAATGATAGATGCCCTAAAAAAATTCTACAGCAAGAAAAAAGAGATGAGCATTGCTGAATTCAGGGACATGCTCGGCACATCAAGAAAATACGCGCTGCCTTTTGCCGAGTATTTGGATTCCAACAAATTCACGATGCGTGTCGGGGATGTAAGGAAGTTTTTGCTGAAGGAATGAGGGCACATTTTGTTTATTTGACATAACTTTGAATATATACTAGCAAATGATTCGACTTATCGCTCCAATCATAATCTTTATTCTTATCCCTACATGGGCGTTTCCAACAGAAATCGATAGCATCTGTTATGGGACGACAAGCAAAGGGAGGTTAGAAGGCGGCATTTCTCTTCCCAAATCAGGTAAAAATTTTATAAGTTACAGCTTTGGGGGTAATCTTCTTGGAAGAACTTATGTACATAGAAAAATTCATGATATCATTCTGAAAGCTTACAAAAATCTTGAAACAAGCTATCCAGAAAAGGTCTTTATGTATGGTGAAACAGGCTGGGAAAATGGTGGCAGGTTTAGGCCGCATAAAACACATCAGAATGGACTGTCGGTCGATTTCATGGTTCCGGTCCTAAACAACAGCGGCAAATCCGTTTATCTGCCAACTAATTTATTAAACAAATTCGGCTATGCAATTGAATTCGATAACGATGGTAGATTTAAAAATTATATTATTGATTTTGAAGCAATTGCGGAACATCTTATAGAACTTCACAAAGTAGCAACAGCAGCTGGCATAGAGATATCTATAGTAATCTTTGACCCAAAGCTTCAGCCATATTTATTCAAAACCCAAAATGGTGAGTATCTAAAAAATAACCTTAAATTTTCAAAAAAACTTTCCTGGGTACGCCATGACGAACATTATCACGTAGACTTCAAGTTAGATTGCAGACCTTTATAGGATACAAGACTATGCCAAAAATTCTGGAAAAGTTTAGCTCTATAATATTTGTGTGATTTTCTTTATATCAATTCCTTTTTGAATCTTTACCTTCCCTATTTTCTCGGGCAGAATAAATTTCAGCTCGCCTGCTTCAGCCTTTTTATCAAGCTGCATGGAAGACATTAATGCATCCGTCTTCAAGCCTGCAGGTATTTCTGAGGGCAGGCCGTAATCTTCTATCAGAGATTTAATCCGCGACACATCGTTTCTCCTGAGCAACCCTTGCAGTTCAGAAAGTCTTGCCTCAAGATGCATCCCGATTGCAACAGCCTCACCATGAAGGAATTTTTTATACCTGGTAACTGTCTCGACTGCATGTCCTATTGTATGGCCGTAATTTAATATCGCCCTTAAGCCTGATTCTCTTTCATCCTTAGATACAACATCTGCTTTTATCTCACATGAGCGTTTTATTAAAAAGCTTAGCGTTTTTTTATCAAGGTCAAAAATCTTTTCTATGTTTTTTTCCAGAAATTCAAAAAATCGATTATCCCATATAACTCCATATTTTATTACTTCAGCTAATCCTGCCAGCAGTTCTCTTCGGGGCAACGTATTTAATGTATCTATGTCTATCCAGACAAGTCTTGGCTGATAGAAAGTACCAATCATATTTTTGCCAAGTCTGTGATTGACTCCTGTCTTTCCGCCAACAGAACTATCCACCTGCGCCAGTAATGTGGTAGGAATCTGGATATAATGAATGCCTCTCATATATGTTGATGCAGCGAACCCGGTTATATCGCCGATGACCCCTCCTCCGAGGGCAATGATGGCGGATTTCCTGTCCAGCCTGTGCTTTAAAAGTTTTTCGTAGATCTTCTGCACTGTACTTATGTCTTTATATCTTTCTCCGTCAGGGATAATTACAGGAATAACATCAAAGCCGGCTGCCTTTATGGAATTTATTGTCTTCTTGCCGTATAGTTTGTATACCGTAGGGTTGCTTATTATCGCAGACGTGGGGCTAAAGCCAAATTTTTTAAGCTTATCGCCAATGTCCTTAAGGATATAACTGCCAATGCAGATATCGTAGCTTCTTTCACCGAGATTGACTCTTGTTTTTTCCACGTATAGGTATTCTCCACTTTAGTCTTAACTACAGGTTATCGTCAAAAACTCCCTAACTCATTTTGAATTCGACATTAAGGATTTCTGATTTTTTCAATTATTTCCTCTGCAATCTGTAAAGGTGTTTTCCCTTCTGTGTCTATCATTATATCTGCTTTTTCATAATATGGTCTTCTGAATTCCAATAGCTCATTTATCTTTTTCAGCGGGTCATCTACCTGAAGCAAAGGCCTGTTATGATTTTTGCCTGTTCTTTTTAAAATCGTATCTGGTGTGGCTGTAAGACAGATAATAACCCCGTTTTCTCTTAATACATCAATATTTTTCTGCTTTAATACAGCTCCGCCGCCGGTAGAGATTATGATATTCTTATTCTTAGATATCTTTTTAATAAATTCTGTCTCCATGTCCCTGAATCCGGGTTCTCCATGCTGTTTGAATATCTCTGTAATCTTCATTTTCTGTGCTCTTTCTATCTCTGTATCAATATCTATTGCAGTCCATCCCAGAACCCTTGAAAGCTCTCTGCTTACCTCGGATTTCCC
>CAZBSJ010000050.1:3661-9772 GCA_964494165.1 uncultured Nitrospiraceae bacterium | reverse complement strand
ACCAACGACCCACGCCTTAAAAGGGCGTTGCTCTACCTGCTGAGCTAGCGGCCCTTGAAAATAGACTTATAAAATACAATTATTTTAAATTCATTGTCAACCAGTACTAAAGCCAATGGCCTTTTATGCTTATGCTTTTGTGTGGCGAGACTGTCTTTTTCGTATATTCGAATCAGACGGGGCTGACGAAAAGATTTAATGTCCAGAATAATATATCTTTGGGCTAACCCGGGAAATGCCTTAAGGCATATTATCAGGCAGGCATACCTGCTTCAAAATCTTTACAAAGCAACAGATATTCAAGCTCGTCTTAATTCGCATAAGAGAAATTCTAGTGCTGAATTATAAATTGTTTTGCATCGCAAATCATCATTAAGGTGTTGCTGGTAAAGATTTTTCCTCATGTATGCCTGCCATTTATTCTTTTCCCGGATTAATCAATTTGTTAAAGCCCTCAAGTTTTCAGTTTTAATGTAAAATACCTCAGATAAAAATGAAGCTTTATACAATACATAAAGAGATGCTGAAAGAGCTGGCATTGACTTTTCTGTTGAGTCTGGTAGCTCTTAACTTTATCCTTATAATGGAGAAGATCCTGAGGCTGAGCAGGCTTCTCTCGATAGTAGGGGCATCGTTTTTTGATATGCTAAAGATAACAACCTATCTTCAGCCTCCGATATTGATACTTACTCTGCCTATGTCTCTTCTCATGTCAACGCTTCTGACTTACGGGAGGCTCAATGCCGATAATGAGCTGATAATTCTGAAGGCAAGCGGAATGTCTTTTAAGGTGATATCAAGACCTGTTTTTTATCTGGGCATAGCCTGTTTCCTTACAGGCATACTTGTCAGTTTTTATTTAGGTCCGTTAAGCATGACAAGGCTCAGAGAGACGGTATCTGCTGTTATATCACAGCGCGCACCTTCTGCCATTGAAGAGGGAGTTTTTACCACGCTTTTTAAGGATACAATCCTTTTTGTGAATAAAAAACCCGCATCCGGAGTGATGAGGGAAATATTCATATATGATGACAGGAATAAGGAAGAACCAAGGATCCTTATGGCGAAAGAAGGTAAGATTGCTGCAACAGACGGGTTCAATATCTCTTTTTATCTGAATGACGGCTACATGCACATTGCAAAAGACAAAATATTAACAGAGATCTTTTTCAAAGGATATAATCTTTCGTTAAACCTGGCTGCGGATCAGCCATCCAGAAAAAACAGTGAACTCTCCCCTTTAGAGTTGCTTGACGCAGCTAAGGCCAGGACAAAGAAAGAGGCGGTTTCACTATATCTGGAATTTCACAGAAGGCTGTCTTTGCCTGCGGTATGTCTTTTGCTGATGCTTATCGGCCCGCCGCTGGCAATGCTGGCAGGAAAAACAGGGAGGCTTGGAGGACTCAGCATAGGACTTTTGGTGTTTGTTGTGTTTTACATCCTGCTTATATACGGAGAAAATCTTGCAAGGACAGGAAAGATTCCTCATTATATCGGTGCATGGTCACCGACACTTTTGCTGGGCATCTTCTCGTTATGGATTTTAAGAAGGGAAGGCAGTAAGTAAATAAATATGCTGATTATACAGCGCTATTATATTAAAGAATTTCTGAAGGTGCTTACTGTCGTCGCAGTGGGCCTTGCGTCAGTATTCAGCATTATTGAACTCATTGACAAGATAGATGATTTTTTGCCGTACAGGCCGCCCCTTGAAAAGCTCCTGCTCTATGCTGCTTATAGTTTTCCGAGGTATCTGCTTTATTTGCTGCCTATGGCAGTATTGCTATGCTGTATGTTTGTTTTCAGTCAGGCCGCAAGAAAAGAAGAGATAACCGTGATAAGGGCAGCAGGAGGCAGGATAAGGGCATTATTTTTACCTTTTATCTTCCTTGGCCTTTTTTTGGTGATATTCGGATTTGTCCTTGGCGAAATGGCAGTGCCGTTTTTTTCTAAGAACGCTTATCTGATAAAAGATGAGATTACAAAAAAAGACAAGGGCTTTACTTTTAAGGAAGGCACTGTATGGATGAGGGCATCTGACGGTTCAATTGTTAAGATTGGCATTTATATGCCGGGGAAAAAAATCCTGAAGGATGTCAGCATATTCAGGATAAAAAATGGAAACCTTATTGAACGGATTGAGGCAAAGGAAGGAGAATGGGCAGCAACAGGAAAGGCAAAGCACGGCTGGCTGTTGAAAGATGTGATTGCATACAATGTCCAGAGCGGCTCAATCGTCAGGCATGAAAGCCTGACTGATCCTGCATTGGATACGGAATCTCTGCTGCAGGATAAAGATGCCAGGAAGCCTGATGAGATGGGAATGGGTGAGCTTTTGAGATATACAAAGAAGCTTGAGGATGCAGGTTTCAAAAATGTAAAGCTCCTGGTGGATCTGAACGCAAAGGTGTCTTATCCTGTCATAAATTTCTTCATGGTTCTCCTTGGCATAGCTCTGCCTATTAAAGGCAAAAAACATAAGGGGCTTGTTGCAGTTGCAATCGCTATTGCAATAAGCCTTGTGTACTGGTTCAGTTACGCCATGTCTTTGTCCATGGGTTATGCAGGTGTCCTTCCGCCGTTTGTCTCTGCATGGCTTGTGCCTGCTCTTTTCGGAGCAATATCAGTAGTGTTATTTATAAGGATTCAGGAATAAAGGAGGATTTTCATGAAATATAAAGTTGGAAAAACCGGAAGGGTTGTAGTTGCAAGATTCGAAGACCACGAAGACGTACTCAAAAATCTTACTGAGATAGCCAGGAAGGAAAAAATCCGCGCATGCGTATTCTATCTTATCGGAGGAATGCGCGAGGGCAGGATTGTGGTTGGCCCTGAGAAAGATGTTATGCCTCCGGTGCCGATGTGGAGGGAGCTTGGTGAAACTCATGAGGTTCTGGGACTGGGCACGATATTCTATCAGGGAGAAGAGCCGAAGGTTCATTTTCACGGCGCATTCGGGAAAAAGGATAATGTAAAGGTTGGATGCCTGAGGGAAAGTTCAGAGACTTTTCTTGTGCTTGAAGCAGTGCTGATAGAGATGGAAGGCATTGATGCTGTAAGGGAGTTTGATCCAGCTTCAGGGCTGACGCTTTTAAGGCTTTAAGCTAGATTTTGCTTTAGTCTGAGTGTCTCACCAGCGACCTGCTGATGAGGGTAAAATTTATTAAAATAGTCATGGCACACAGAACAAGCAGTCTCTGAATTTTTATAATCGACAGAACAATTATATGGCAATTGCTTGTGATTTAAGGAGTAGGGCTATTCTGTTTTCGGCTATAAGAGTCTTTTTTATAAGGTGTCGTATAAAAATTTCTCGACTGCCTGTTCTGTGCCGGCATAATTTTTTCCCCAACCCCGATGTGTTTCAAGACATCATTACAAATCCATTTTTAGTCTTAGGCTTATTTTCTAATAAATTCGTTTGTGCTGAGCAGGAGGATTATTATGAACATATTGGAGGCAGTTAAGAAAAGGAGAAGCGTCCGTGACTTTGAGAGAAAGGAAATCACTCAGTCTCTTATAGACAAGCTGATAGATGCACTTATATGGGCGCCGAGCGCAGGAAATCTTCAGTCGCGGAAGTTCTATTTTGTGCAGGATGAAAAAATAAAGAAAGGGATTGCAAAGGCAGCATTGAATCAAAACTTTATAGCTGAGGCGCCATTGGTAGTGGTAGGATGCACGGAAGACAGCATAGCATCAAGGTATGGCGAGAGGGGAATGTATCTTTATTCTGTGCAGGATGTAGCATGCAGTATTATGGGCATGATGCTCGTAGCGTATGAAAATGGGTTGGGCAGTGTCTGGGTCGGCGCATTCAATGAGGATGGGGTGTCAAATCTGCTTAAAATGCCTCGCAATCTGCGGCCGGTTGCTATCGTGCCGATAGGATATCCTTCGCGTGTTCCATCTCCGCCAGGAAGGGTTTCCAGAGAAGAAGCTGTTGTGTTTATATAGATAAAATTGCTAAAATAACTCGCTGTTTTTCAGTCGAAAGGCTGATTAATAACTGAGTGGAGGCTTTGTGAAGGTTCTGGTTATCAACGGTCCCAACCTAAATATGCTCGGCAAGAGAGAACCTGAGATATACGGAAATTTCTCGCTTGATGATATCAATAAAAAGCTTAATGCCCTGGCATCCGAACTAAAGATTGATCTTATTTTAATGCAGTCAAACAGTGAGGCAGAGATAATAGACGCCATACAAAAGAGTGATTATGATGTAATGATAATTAACCCTGCCGCATATACGCATACAAGCATTGCAATAAGAGATGCTATTTCAGCAACAGGCAAGCCTGTCATTGAGGTGCATATTTCCAACATACACAAGCGCGAAGAGTTCAGAAGAAAATCCTATATAGCAGAGGTTGCGGTAGGACAGATAAGCGGATTAGGTTCTGACAGCTATCTTTTGGCTTTAAGAGCCGCAAAAAATATAGCTTCAAAATAAGGCAAGTGAGTTCCCGCCTAGTTTCGATAAGAAAAGCGCTCAAGCAGATTGACGGTCTTTTAATCACTGACATAAATAATGTCAGGTACCTTTCAGGGTTTACAGGTTCTTCTGCATTTCTTTTAATAACCAAATCAGGCGGCTTGTTTGCCACTGACAGCAGGTATGAAGAACAGGCAAAAAAAGAGGTGACAGGATGGGATATTTCTATTGAAAGGGGTGAAAGGTCTAAGACGATATCAAAGATATCGAAAAGGCTTGGCATAAAAAGACTCGGGTTTGAGGCGTCAATGTCTTACGGGCTTTTCAGAGACCTTTCGAAAAAAGGATTGAGGATGGAGCTGCTCAAAAATGCTGTTGAAAAGCTGCGGGCAGTCAAAGACAGTACAGAAATAGAATTGATTAAAAAAGCTGTAAAGCGCGCTGAATCAGCCTTTACCGCTACGCTACCTTATATTAAAAAAGGCGTAAGCGAAAAGAAGATAGCATTGATCCTTGAAGAAAATCTCAGGAAAATGGGGTGCAGCCGTCTGCCCTTTGAAATAATAGTCGCTTCAGGCAGGAATTCATCAATGCCGCATGCAAGGCCTACTGACAAGAAGCTCAGGGCCGGGGATCTGGTTGTTATAGACTGGGGCGGAGAGGCGGACGGATATTTTTCAGACATGACCAGAACCCTGCTTGTAAAAGGGCCGGATATCGGCAAAAAAAAGGAGATATATCAGATAGTTCTTGAGGCGAACAAAAAAGCCATTTCAGCAATCAGGCCGGGCATTGACGTAAGAAAGATAGACCATTCTGCAAGGTATGTTATAAAAAGGGCCGGATATGGTAAACTCTTTGGGCACGGAACAGGCCATGGCGTAGGGCTTCAGGTTCATGAGCTGCCCAGCATAACATGGCGAAAGAAAGCTATGATTAAGGAAAACATGATTTTCACGATAGAGCCGGGTATTTATGTGCCTGAACTGGGCGGGGTCAGAATAGAGGACATGGCGCTGGTTGGGAAGAAAAGGGCTTCATTGCTTACTACACTGTCTAAAGAGCTTAAGACTATTTGACTTTTCTATATAAATTAAATCAAAATTTAAAACAAAATTGTTGCGCATATTTGTGTGTTTACAGGAATGGAGGCTATAAGTGATTGCTACAAGTGATTTCAGAAAAGGGCTTAAAGTCGAATACAAAGGCGAGCCCTGCGAAATAGTAGATTTCCAGCACGTTAAGATGGGGCGCGGTGGCGCCATAGTACGGACAAAATTAAAAAATATCAAAACAGGCGCTATACTTGAGGAAACATTCAGGTCAGGCGAAAAGCTTGACCCTCCACAGCTCGAAGAAAAATCCATGCAGTATCTTTATTCCCAGGATAACATGTATTATTTTATGGATGAAGAGACATATGAGCAGACCCCTCTGGCTGAAAGCTTATTGAGCGATGCAAAGAAGTTTCTGAAGGAAAACCTGACTGTCAGGATACTTTATCATAAGGGTGTCCCTATCACGGTTGATATCCCCACATTCGTTGAGCTGAAAGTGGCAAAGACAGACCCTGCCGGTTTTAAGGGAGATACAACATCAGGCGGAGGAAAGCCGGCAACATTAGAGACAGGCGCTGTTGTCAGGGTCCCTTTTCACATAAACGAGGGTGATGTGAT
>CAZBSJ010000050.1:0-3561 GCA_964494165.1 uncultured Nitrospiraceae bacterium | reverse complement strand
ATGGAACTTGATGACATAAAAGGACTTATAGAACTGCTGAAGGACACGGATATCTCAGAACTGCAGATAGAAAAAGACGGATTAAAGATAAAGATAAAAAAGGAAAAGCTTCTCTCCACTATAGAGTTTTCAAAGCCGGTTGTTTCTCATGAAAAACAGCACACAGCAGAACCGCAGGAAGATACCCAAAGGCTTATAACAGTTACTTCTCCTATTGTCGGGACATTCTACAGATCATCTTCTCCTGATGCAGCGCCGTTTGTAGAGACAGGGACTAAGGTAAAGAAGGGTCAGGTCTTATGCATCATAGAGGCGATGAAGCTCATGAATGAGATAGAATCAGAGGCTGACGGAGTTATAGTAAGAATCCTTGTGGAAAGCGGGCATTCAGTAGAATACGGTGAACCGCTGTTTCTTATAGATCCGGCATAATAAATAATCATGGAATTATTTAAGAAGATTCTTATAGCAAATCGCAGCGAAATAGCAGTCAGGGTTATTCGTGCATGCAAAGAGCTCGGCATAAAAACAGTTGCTGTTTACTCAGCTATCGAGAAAGAATCCCTGCATGTACGGCTTGCAGATGAGGCAGTATGCATCGGCCCTGCCAGTTCTGATCAAAGCTATCTCAATATCCCGAGTATTTTAAGCGCCGCTGAGATAACAGACGCAGAGGCAATACATCCGGGCTATGGATTTCTTTCGGAAAACCCGCACTTTGCAGAAGCATGTGCAACATCCGGGATCACCTTTATTGGCCCTTCTCCGGAAAGCATAAGAATTGGCGGGGATAAGGCAAAGGCGCGCCAGGTGATGAAAAAGAAGGGAATCCCTGTAGTGCCGGGCAGCGACGGCCCGCTGGAATCAGAGGATGCCGTAATAAAGCTGGCAAAGAAAATAGGATTCCCGGTGATAATAAAGGCATCTGCCGGCGGCGGCGGGAGAGGGATGAGAATAGTAAATGATGAGAAGGATATCTCTCATGCATTTCATATGGCACAGAGAGAATCTCTCGCAGCCTTTGGCAACAGCGAAATATATGTCGAAAAATATCTGCCTTCAATCAGGCATATTGAGGTTCAGATTATCGCAGACAATAAGGGAGATATAATATATCTCGGCGAGAGAGACTGCTCAATCCAGAGGAGACACCAGAAACTCATAGAAGAGGCGCCGTCTCCAATCGCCACAGAAAAATTCCGCAAAAAGATAGGGGAACTTGCTGTTAAGGCAGCGAGGGCCATGAAATATAAAAATGCCGGGACAATAGAGTTCATTGTAGACCAGGAGCAGAACATTTATTTCATGGAAGTTAACACAAGGGTGCAGGTTGAGCATCCAATCACTGAGGAGATAACCGGTGTGGATATAATCAAGGAGCAGATAAAGATTGCTGCGGGCTTTCCTCTGGAATACAAACAACAGCAGATAAAACTTACCGGACATTCGATAGAGTGCAGGATTAACGCGGAAGATCCCGACCGCTTTATTCCATCGCCAGGCAAGATAACATTTCTTGCCCTTCCAGGAGGCCCCGGCGTTAGGGTCGACACTGCCGCATATAATGGCTGGACAGTCCCGCCGAACTATGACTCTTTGATAGCCAAGCTGGTTGTACACGGCAGGACAAGGGCAGAGGCAATCTCGCGGATGAAGCGCGCCCTGGATGAGTTTATTGTAGAGGGAATAAAAACAACGATTCCTTTTCATAAAAAAGTCCTGGCAAGGCAGGATTTTATAAAGGGCGATTTCGATACCGGTTTTATCGATAAGACTAATAATGCTAACATTGTTGCTAACCAGGCGCAGGCAAAGCAATGAGTGACCAGCAAATAAAAAGAGTAAAAAGGGCGTTAGTAGAAAAAGAGGTGATAATCAACGGCATTACCAAGGCTGAGGCCCTTGATATCAGCGTGGATGGGATGTATATATATACCAAGAATGATTTTATTCCCGGCACTATTTTTGAGGTAAGCTTTAAGATCGGGCTTGATGTGATAAAGACCATGGCACGCGTGCAGCATTCGCAGCCCAATGTTGGGGTAGGCATCCAGTTTGTTGAGCTTTCAGAAGAAGATTCCTTAAAGATAAAAAGATATATTGAAGGGGCTTAAGCAGCAGTTATCCTGGCAATTATCTATTTGATAAATATAGCATTTTTCCCTGCCTGTTTAGCCTTATAAAGAGCTGTGTCAGCAGCCTCGATTAATCCGGTTTCTGAGTCTGCATCTTCAGGGTATCCTGCAATCCCGATGCTGATTGATAATTTTTTATTAGGCTGGCTTATTTCTTCGCCGTCAAATTTTTCCTGTTCGATTGTAGCTTTCAATCTTTCTGCTGCAATCAATGCCTGTTTCTTGCCGGTTTCAGGAAGTATTAATGCGAATTCTTCTCCTCCGTAGCGGTATACCTTATCGCACAGACGTATCCCGCATTGCAATGTGCCGGCGATTTTTTTAAGGAGGATGTCGCCCTTATGATGTCCATGCGAGTCATTGTATAATTTAAACCAGTCGATGTCTATCATTAATAGAGACATTGCTCTGTCATACCTCTTTGCGCAGGCAAGGGCAGATTTAAGGTCTTCATCGAATTTCCCCCTGTTCAGGCACCCTGTAAGGCTGTCTCTTACTGACAGGGCCTTTACCTTAGAGTAGAGGATGGAACGAGTTAGTGCAATGGCGGCCTCTTTGGTCATAAGCTCAGTGAAATGCAGGTCTTCGACATTAAAGGCATTTTTATTTTTTGAATCAAGATGGATTATGCCCTTAACTTCTCCTTCAACAATAATAGGGGAGCATATCAGGGAGTTCATCATGCACTCAGCCGGGACACAGCCGGCCTCAGGGCTGTTCATTAGGTCGCCGGAATAGATGCTTTTTTTGGTCTCAATTATCTGTTTTATGGCTGGCATGTCTGATGAGAATTTGCTATCGCCAAGCATCTTCAAAAATCCCTTTTCAGCAAGGATCCGCACCTCATTGCCGTCAATGACAAGAATAGCGCATCCGTCGCATGGAACTATCTCAGTAAGCTCTTTTACCAATATCTGGCCGATCTGATCCAGCTCCAGATTAGCGCCGATATTGTGGTGTATCCGCGCTATGGCGGAAAGTATCTTCAGCTGTTTTTCCAGTTCAAGGTTTTCCATGTTTGGGCCTTTCTGCAAAATATCCTAAAATTTTAATTTATAACTCCAAGAAATTCAACATTTTTTGTCAGTCCCGAAAAGCCCAAATCCGGCTCAGGGGCTGGCAAGCAATGCTTATTGCCAAAAACAAATGAAATATTTTATACTTATTAAAATCACCTAAGGAGGAGTAAGTTGAAAGAGGGAATTCATCCGGAATATAAAGAGATAAAGGTTGTATGCGCATGCGGCGAGACCTTTACCACAAGATCTACAAAGCCCAAGATACATATTGACATATGTTCAATGTGCCACCCGTTTTTTACCGGAAAACAGAAAATAGTTGACGCTGAAGGAAGGGTGGAGAAGTTTAAGAAGAAATACTCAAGAAAAAAGAATTAGATAGGCTAAAAGCATAAGGTCGTTAGTGT
>CAZBSJ010000049.1:0-9972 GCA_964494165.1 uncultured Nitrospiraceae bacterium | reverse complement strand
ACCAGATCGTCAATCTCAGAGCCTTTAGGCCGCATGTCAATTCTCTTTTCGACCCTTCCTGTCCGTATCTGTTCAGCAAAAGATTTTATCTTTATAACCGGAGAGACGGCTTTCCATGCGAAGAGCCAGCTGATTAACGCTGAGAACAGAAATATCAACGGAAAAAACATCTTTGAAAGTCTGTTCAGGATCAGTATCTTTTGTTCAGTGTCATATAATGACTCGCCGATGCGCAAAATGTTTTCACTGTCAACAGGATAGTAGAGAAGCCTGAAATTTTCCCCCTTATGTTTAATAGTCTCGAACTTCGGCGTCCCTTTTAAAGTAATTTGCATGATGTCCCTGTTTAAAGGCCATCTGTATTTTTCGTTATCTGCGGATGCTATTATGAATTTGCCCTCGCTGTTAATAACCTGGTAAAACTCATTGCTGTACTTTTTGATCATCTCTGCGTTTTGCCTGATTGTAAAGGTCTTATTTTCTGCAATAAGTTCAGCCTTAGCATCCTTAATAAGATTATCATCAAAAGTCTTGTACAGCTCAGAATGGTATTCTCTGTATAATGCGAAGGCAAACGCGGAGATCATCAAACTGATAATAATGGTATAAAGTATGGCGAGCCTTAGCCTGAAACTTTTAATCAGCATCTTCCTCTTTCACCGTATATCCCGTGCCTCTAACAGTATGTATAAGTTTTTTGCTAAAATCTTTGTCTATTTTTTCCCTTAAATATTTGATATGGACATCCACTATATTTGTATTTGGGTCATAGTTATAACCCCATACATTCTCGATTATCTGTGTCCTTGAAAGCACCCTTCCCTTATTCCTGAGCAGATATTCAAGGATAGAGAACTCTTTAGGACTGAGGATTATTTCATTATCTCCCCTGAATACCCTTCGGGATAACAGGTCCATCCTTAGATTATCAATGGAAAATTCGCTGGTTAAATCTGACTTTCTCCTCAAAAGGGCCTTTATTCTGGCGAGCAGTTCAGAAAAGGCGAACGGCTTTGCCAGATAATCATCAGCCCCGCTTTCCAATCCGGTAACTTTACTGTCAACAGAATCAAGCGCGGTTAGCATTAAGATTGGTGTTTTTATTCCCTTTTCACGCAAAGTCCTGCAAAGCTTTAGACCGTCCATTCCCGGAAGCATAATATCTAATATGATAAGGTCATAGACATTGTTTGCTGCCATAGATAAGCCAAGATTGCCGTCTTCAGCAGTATCTACCGTGTAGAATTCCTCAGCAAGCCCTTTTTTAATAAAGGCTGCTACACTTTGTTCATCTTCAACTAAAAGTATACGCATTGTTAATCACTCCGGCATTTTTTCAGTAAGCGGGTTTGTTCTTTAAATGATCAGACGAAAAAAAAATCATTGTCTATTGGAGGGCATATATTCGCCTAATAACAACGTTTTGGTTTATATAAATAACACTATATACTGAAACAAGTTATAGTGTTTCCCAAAAGCTTTTATATATTATAACAGGTTTTAAGCAACAGGCATATGCTTCATCTTGATTAAATATGTGTGAAATGTTTAGTATATTAGTCAAAATTTCTCTCCTCGGCAAGTCTGCGGGGCAGAGTGGAGGTGTATAATGTTCGCAGATATTGTATGGGCGATGGCGCCCGGTCAAGATGCAGGTTCGCAGGGAGCAGGCTCACTGTTCCAGTCGCTTTTGCCTCTAATCCTGATCTTTGTAATCTTTTATTTCCTTCTAATAAGGCCCCAGCAAAAAAGGGCCAAGGAACACAAACTGATGCTGGATAACCTTAAAAAAGGCGACAAGGTTATAACCTCAGGCGGGGTTTACGGGGTTGTGGAGGAAGTCGGAACCAATACAGTAAAACTGAAGATCGCTGAAAATGTAAAAGTTAAATTCGGTAAGGCGCATATTGCAACAGTCAGGCCTGCTTCAGAGGAAGATTGATTTGGCTTCAAGTCTTGAGGCCTTGCGCAAAAATGAAAGGGCAAGGCTGTATATCGAGATGGCGGATAAATATCTTGAGACTATTGGTTATACGGAACACGGCCTCAGACACACAGACATAGTCTCTAAGACTGCATGCAATATACTGAGAAAGCTTTCGTATGATGAAAGAGACGCAGAGCTTGCCGCAGCAGCAGGGTTTCTGCATGATATCGGCAACATGCTCGGAAGGGGCAACCATCATAAGATGGGGGCAATCCTTGCAAAAGAGGTCTTAGAAGATCTCGGTTATGAGATCAGGGATGTCGCAAGGGTAATGAGCGCAATAGTTATACACGAGGAGGACGAGGGGGAGATACCTGATATAATTGCCGCAGCCCTGGTCCTCGCAGACAAAGCTGATGTGCACAGAAGCAGGGTAAGAAACCCGTCTATGGTAAGCGAGGATATTCATGACAGGGTAAATTATGCAGCCACAGAATCCGAGTTGTCGGTGGATCCTGAAAACAGGCTGATAGTCCTTTCGCTTATAATAGATACGCGGATTTCACAGGTTATAGAATACTTTGAGATATTTCTGTCCCGTATGACTGCCAGCAGGAGGGCGGCTAAAGTTTTAGGCTGCGAATTCCAGCTGTATATAAATAGTACGCGTTTGGCATAATAATGATTTTGGAGGTTGTATGAAGAAGCTTCGCTGGAGATTTATTATTATTCTTCTGACCGTTGTTGTCTCGATAGTATTTTTTCTGCCGAACACGCCATTGTTCAGGCTGATGCCGGATTGGTGGAAAAACAACATGCCCAATAAGGGCATTGTTCTAGGGCTTGACCTTCAGGGCGGACTGCACCTTGTGTTTGAGGTTGAGAGCGATAAGGCTGTAGAAGCATCTGTTGATAGATACGCCTCACTGATAAAAGAGGCATTGGTTAAAAAGAAGCTTAATGCCGAGGTAAAAAGAGACGGGCTTAAGATAGAGATTTTTCCTGCAAGCCAGGAAATAGGCGGCATTATCAGAGATAACTATCCTGCTTTGGACAGCACTGCTGAGGGACAGAAACTGGTCCTTACGATTTCCACTAAAGAAATCGCCAGAATAAAAGATACGACAACAGATCAGGCGCTGGAGACGATAAGAAACAGAATTGACCAGTTCGGGGTTGCAGAGCCTACCATTCACAGGCAGGGAGAAAATGAGATTGTTGTTCAGCTCCCAGGTGTGAAAGACCCCAGGAGGGCGATAGATCTGGTCGGGAAGACGGCACAGCTAGAGTTCAAGCTTGTTGATGACGAATCGCCTGTTGCAGCGCAGATCCCTCAGGCAATATCCCCCGGTGACGAAGCCTCAGTATTAAGCCAGTTTGCCGATAAAATCCCTCCTGCCACCGAGATACTTTTTGAGAGAAAACTGAACAAGGAGACCGGCGAGGTAAGAAAGCTTCCTATCCTTCTTAAAAAACAGACTGTACTTACAGGTGATTATCTGAGTGAGGCAAAGGTAAGCCTTGACTCACAGTTCAGCGCGCCTTATGTGTCTATTTCATTTAACGCAGAAGGAGCAAAGCGTTTTGAGGAGATAACAGGCGCCAATGTGCAGAAAAGACTGGCAATAATACTTGACAATAATGTTTATTCTGCCCCTGTAATCCAGGAAAGGATTGCCGGAGGCAATGCTCAGATAACGGGAAATTTTACAATGGAGGAGGCAAAGGACCTTGCAATAGTCCTGAGAGCAGGCGCGCTGCCAGCGCCATTAAAAATGCTGCAGAATGTTACGGTCGGACCCTCGCTGGGAACCGACTCAATAAATGCAGGGAAGATAGCAGGCATAATCGGAACTATAGCCGTAGTATTGTTTATGATTATTTATTACAGGCTTTCGGGGCTTATCGCTGATTTTGCCCTAGTACTGAATGTTATTCTGCTTTTCGGCGCCATGGCCTCGCTTAATGCCACTCTTACGCTCCCGGGCATAGCAGGAGTAATCCTCGCAATAGGAATGGCAGTTGATTCGAATGTCCTTATGTTCGAAAGGATCAGGGAAGAAATAAGGTCAGGGAAGACGCCGAGGGCTGCGATTGATTCCGGTTACAACAAGGCGTTTTCCACAATATTTGACTCGCACGTTACAACACTTATTACAGCGGCAGTATTGTTCCAGTTCGGCACAGGCCCTATAAAAGGCTTTGCAGTAACGCTTAGCCTTGGAGTTTCTATTAATCTTTACACCGCGCTGATAGGCACGAAATCAATGCTGGATCTTATCACCAATAAATACAAGATAGAACGGCTGAGCATATAGGAGGAGCGATGCTTGAGATTCTTAAAAAGACCAATATAGATTTTCTAGGAAAGAAATATATTACGATTCTGGTTACCGGTATTTTTACTATCGTGGGTATTTTTGCCATCATTCAGATAACGCGCGGAAAGGCAAACCTCGGGATAGATTTTGCCGGCGGCACAGCCGTGCAGGTAAGGTTCGAAAGAAGTGTTACGCTTCAGAACATTAGAACCGCATTGGAATCCGGCGGAGTCAGAGACTTTGACCTTCAGGACATCCCCGCTGAAAACAAGGTGCTTATCAGGACAAAAAAATCTGACGGAGACCTCGCCCTTATTGCAGATACAATTACGTCAGCGCTGGATCAGAAGATGTCTGATGTAAAATATATAGTGGACTCTATAACTGCCATTGGGCCAAAGGTAGGCAGTCAGTTAAGAAAGGACGCCGGAATGGCAATCTTAATGGCAACAATCGGGATACTTATTTATGTCGCCTTCAGGTTTAAATTCAGGTTCGGCATTGGAGCAACTATTGCCACTTTTCACGATGTAATCGCTGTTCTGGCAATCTTTTTTATACTCGGAAAGGAAATAAACCTTATAGTAGTTTCCGCATTACTTACGATTGCCGGTTACTCATTGACAGACACAGTAGTTGTGTTTGACAGGATAAGGGAGAATCTTAAAATAATGCTGAGAGAGCCTGTAAAGGATGTTATTAACAAAAGCATCAATGAAGTGCTTTCAAGAACAATTATAACTTCCTTTACCACATTTATGGCAGCGGCAGCTTTATTCTTTTTGGGCGGTGAGATTATACATGATTTTGCACTCGCAATAATGCTCGGCATTATAATAGGCACGTATTCCTCAATATTTGTTGCAAGCCCTTTATTGCTGGTCTGGACTAAAAACAGACCGTTTGCTAAGAAATAGAACGAGAGAAACGGTGAGACTGCGAATCGGTGAAAAGAAATGCCTCTGTTTCTCCGTGTCTCCCTTTCTCCCTGTTATTTTATGACCAAACGCTGGCTTATAAGCAGGACAAACCCTGAATACATAAATTACATCTCAAAGACCTCATCTGTATCTCCTGTTTTTGCCCAGATATTAATAAACAGGGGAATAAAAACCTCTCAGGAGATCAGCTCTTTTCTTAACCCCAGCATGTCTGATCTGTCAGATCCTTTTGAAATCCAGGGTATGCAGGCTGCGGTTGACAGGATAAGCCGGGCGGTCAAAAACAAGGAAAAAGTCTTTGTCCATGGAGACTATGATGCAGACGGCCTTACCTCTACATCTATAATGGTTTATGCGCTTAGAATGTGCGGATTGGAAGTAGGGTATTTCATCCCGAACAGGATAATTCATGGTTACGGATTCAGCGCAAATGCTGTAAGATTTGCAAAAGAATCCGGCGCCTCTCTGATAGTAACCGTGGACTGCGGCATAACGTCTTTTGAAGCAGTTACCTTTGCCAAACAAGAGGGAACAGATGTAATTATTACCGACCATCATGAACCTATGGTCAGTGGGGAGTCAGAAGTTACCCCCCTGTGTCCCCCCTTACTAAGGGGGGAATTAAAAGGGGGTTTTGTACTTCCTGAAGCTGTTGCAGTTATCAACCCTAAACTCCAGCCCCCGGACCTTAAATTTTCAAACCTGTCAGGCGCCGGGGTGGCATTTAAGTTTGCCCAGGCGCTATCAATGGTTTTCGGACAACGGTTTAATTTTCAGGATCTTTTGGACCTTGCAACAATAGGCACCATAGCGGATGTTGTGCCCTTAACAGGAGAAAACAGGATTATTGTAAGGGAAGGCATCAGATTGATACATAACGGGAACAGATTGGGACTAAAGGCTCTCAAGAACGCGGCAGGTATTAACGGCAAAGGAACGAGGGCAGAACTTCTGTCATTTACAATGATACCAAGGATAAACGCCGCAGGAAGGGTTTCTGATGCCAGCGATGTAGTCCGCCTTTTGCTTTCAGACATCGAAGAAGAGGCCTTGGGCCTGAGCCAATGGCTTAACAGGCTTAACTCTGAAAGGCAGAGGATCGAGGATGAGGTCTATCAGCAGGCATTGAAAAAACTTGATGCTGAAGAACTTAGCTCTGTTATTGTGCTTTCAGGAGAGGGATGGAATCAGGGAGTTGTAGGCATTGTAGCTTCAAGGCTTGCAGAGGCATTTTGCAGGCCGGCCTTTATTTTTTCGGTCGAAAACGGTATTGCGAAGGGCTCTGCGCGCAGTATCCCTTCTTTTGATATATGCAAAGGGCTGTCCGAATGCAGGGAGCTTCTTATTTCATTCGGCGGCCATAAACAGGCTGCAGGCGTAAAATTAAATAATGAAAATCTTCTACTATTCGAAAAAAAGATAGGAGAGATAATAAGCAGCACTACGGCTGAGGAAGACCTTACGCCGTCAATCAGCATTGATGCTGACATCAATTTATCAGATGCAAATCATAGTCTTGTCAGAGAGCTTTCTCTGCTTGAGCCTTTGGGCTACGGCAACAGCGAGCCTTTGCTCGGATGCAAGGGGCTTGAGGTGATAGGACCAAGGATAGTAGGCAATAACCACCTTAAGATGAGGCTTAAACAGGGTACGCAGTCCATAGATGCAATTGGCTTTGATATGGGAGGCGCAATGCCTCCGGATGTGATAGATGCTGTATTTGCGCTTACAATGAATGAATGGGAGAAAGGAAGATACCTCCAGCTTAATCTCAAGGCATTCAGGCCAAGCCAGTAAGACAAGTAAAAATTTTAAAATCTTCCAACTGTTAACTTTTAACTTCTAATTCTTAACTTTATACAAAGTTGTATAATAATTTATGGATGAAGACGTTAAAACCATAGATGGATTAATAAAAAAAATCCTCTCCTACAACCCTGAAGCAGACGTAGAACTTCTCAAAAAAGCTTACGCCTTTTCAAGCGAGGCCCACTGCAGCCAGAAGAGAGTCGAGGGCACTCCGTATATCGGTCATCCTCTCGCAGTAGCCTCAATCCTCGCTGACATGAAAATGGATACGACAACGATTTCAGCCGGCCTTCTCCATGACACAATCGAGGACACAGGGACCTCTGAGCAGGATATTAAGGCTATTTTCGGCAGCGACATAGCCTTTCTTGTAGACTCCCTCACAAAGCTGAGCAAGATGGAGTTTATGACCAAGGAACAGGCCCAGGCAGAAAACTTCAGAAGAATGCTCCTGGCAATGGCAGAGGATGTGAGGGTCATACTCATAAAATTTGCAGACAGGCTACACAACATGAAGACGCTCGAGCATCTTCCGGAGCATAAAAGGAGAAGGATAGCAATCGAAACAAGGGATATCTATGCGCCTATTGCAAACAGGCTTGGAATAGGATGGTTAAAGACAGAGCTGGAGGACCTCAGCTTTAAAGTTCTCATGCCTGAATTGTATAAAGAACTCACAAGAAAGATAGCTAAGAGAAAAGAAGAGCAGGAAGGATATCTGAAGGAAGTTGTGGATATTATCGAAAAAAAACTCCGGGAAGAAAATATCACTGGCAGGATTTCACACAGGGTAAAGCATACTTATGGAATCTACCAGAAGATGCAGATTCAGGGAATCACCTTTGATCAGGTTCATGACGTTCTGGGCATAAGGATTATAACAGACACAAAGTCTAACTGCTACGCCATCATGGGCATTATCCATTCTCTGTGGACGCCTGTTCCTGGAAGATTCAAGGATTACATCGGTGTCCCCAAGTCAAACATGTACCAGTCCCTGCATACCACAGTCATCGGCCCTAAAGGAGAGAGGGTCGAATTCCAGATAAGGACGGAGGATATGAACAGCATTGCCGAAGAAGGAATCGCATCGCACTGGAGATACAAGGAAAAAGGCGCATTTGCGGACAAAGACAGCAAATATGTCTCATGGCTCAGGGAACTGATTCAATCGCAGAAAGAAATGCCTGATGCAAAAGCATTCCTCGAAGAGGTAAAAGGCGCAGTTGTCCCGGATGTCGTTTATGTTTTCACTCCAAGAGGCGATATCAAAGAACTTCCCATAGGCTCAACTCCTGTTGATTTTGCATACAATGTCCATACACAAGTCGGGCACAGATGCGTTGGCGCAAAGATAAACGGTAAGATAGTCCCATTAAGATACCAGCTTAATAACGGTGATGTTATAGAGATTATCACAGCACCGACACATGCGCCAAGCAGGGACTGGCTTAAATTTGTTGTAACACAAAGGGCAAAGAGCCGTATAAAGCAATGGATAAATACTGAGGAGAGAAAACAGAGCATCGAGCTGGGAACAAAGCTTCTTGAAGAAGAGCTAAGGAGACAGGGGCTGCTTTCGATGCTAAAGTCGGATAAGATGCTTGAAGCAGCCAAGTCTTTGAACATTTCGTCTTTGGAAGACCTTTATATGTCTGTGGGATACGGCAGGGTTTCTCCTCATCAGATAATAAACAAGCTTCAGCCTGAAAAGCAGATTGAAGAAAAAGCGCCCAGGCCGGTAAAACCAGAGGCAGAGGCCAAAGGAATAACGATAAAAGGAATAGACAACATACTTTATCACACTGCAAAGTGCTGTTTCCCTGTGCCAGGCGACAACCTCGTGGGGTTTGTCACAAGGGGAAGGGGAGTGACCATTCACAACAAAAAGTGCCATAACCTCGAAAGATTTTCAGGTAATGATGCACGGCTTGTTGATGTTGAATGGAAGCAGGAAAGCGAAGCCACATACCCTGCAAAACTTCTTGTTGAGGCAGCTGACAGGCAGGGCATACTTGCAAACCTAAGCGCAATAATCTCCTCGGTTAATATCAATATAAGAAATGTCGAGGCTAATTTAACAGCAGACAGAAAAGCTCACATTGGCTTCATTCTGGAAGTTAAGGACAAAAAACAGCTTACAGCCCTTATCCAAAAGATAGCCTCCATCGACGGCGTGCTTAAGGTAAAGAGATAAATTCCGCAAGAAATTTTATTGAGGTTCAACCTCGATAATCCTCCCGTTTATTCTAACAACACATCGCTGATCAGGTCTGAGAATTTCTTGTCCTTATTTCCTGCTAACCACTCTTCAATGTATTTCCTGTAACCTTCTTCATCATTAAACATATTTAGAATAAAATTCTTGTTAATTACCGAAGGGAAATTCTTCTTGCCGATGTAATCAGGAAAGCTGCTCCATCGGTAGTTTTCCAGAAAACTTATTGAGGTTGAACCTCGATAGTTTAGACTTAACGGGTTAATGTGAATATAGATGGGCAGGTGGATAAAATATACTTCTTTATCTATAAGAACTGCCTTGAATCTTCCCTGAAATAATCCTCCTACGCGGTCATACTTCTTATTAAAATACATTGTATACCCTGTGCCTAATTTCTGCATAAATCTGACAATGCCTGTCTCTCTTTTTTGTCTTAAAATAAAATGAAAATGGTTTGGCATTAATGTGAATGCCATGATATCTACCAAGAGTTTTCTGGGTGTTTTGCTTATATGGTGTTCTTTGGTCATGGTTTTGGGGTTAAAATAATATCCTGAATTTGAAACTGGAGCATCATCGTTAAATTCAAAAAGATTGTGAATAAATCTCAGGTAATCCTCATCGTCCAGAAAGACATCTCTTTTTTCAACGCCTCTGTTATATATGTGATATATTTGTCCTTCTGCAAACCTGGGTTTTTTCATCGGAACATTTTACCAAATTAATCTATCGAGGTTCAACCTCGATAATTTA
>CAZBSJ010000048.1:0-10066 GCA_964494165.1 uncultured Nitrospiraceae bacterium | reverse complement strand
CAACGTCAATGGATTCAACTCCCTCCATATGGCCTATAAACCTTCTTAAGGCCAGTGAACATTCCTCGCAAAAACTCTTTTCCACATTAAATGACAGTTTTTTCATTGATTCTACTTCCCGCCGCCTTCAAAATGCAGAGGCATATACTATTTTACAACACTTTGATAAAGAGAACTTGCAATCGGGTAATTTAAGTAAGCTCTTGATAAAGGAGTTTTTTAGTGAATACTATTATTATGATACTGTATTATCAGTATTTTCGTTCAATAATGGCCGGTTAGCTTTTAAGGATTATCTCATCTAAGGCTTAATGCAATTCCTCCGCCAGGAACATCCTGATTGGTCGCAGTTGCCGGATTCAGCTGAACCGTAACAATCAAAATTGCCTTCAGTGCGCTGGATTGTCCGGATGATATCAGACATATCCATCTCATTTGGATCTATGCCTTTGGACTTTGCGATTACTTTTACTTTACGAAGCGAGAGACCCTTCTCTTTTCCCAATATAGGAGTGTTCATGAAATCCATCACTTTTTTCATGTCCCCTTTCCCTAATATCGGAGTATTCAGAAAAGTCATCACTTTTTTCATTCTCCCCTCCTTAATTTAATTTTTTAAGCCTCAAAGCCTTCTATCACAAACCCGCAGCATTTAACTGCACTACAATCATCTCATTTTTCTTTTTATTTATCAAGAAGAAAGAGACAAAAAATGATTTTTTTTTGCAGGTCAGATGGCCCAAAAACCTAAGACATTCTGCAGTAGCCAGCCTCATAATCAGCCAATTCTGTTATTGTCGGATTATTCCCGCAGACAGGACAGTCCGGATTTTTTGGCACTCTTACCCGTCTGAAAGTGGTTTTCAATGCATCATATATCAGGAGTGTATTCTTCAGGACATCGCCCTTCCCGAGTATGAGTTTAAAGACTTCTATAGCCTGCAAAGATCCTATTACTCCGGGAATTGCTCCTATAACGCCTGCCTCCTGGCATGAAGGAACAAGCCCTGCAGGAGGCATCTCCTCAAAAAGACATCTGTAGCAGTGGCCTTCGCCAGGTACAATTGTTGTGACATGACCTTCAAATTTAAGTATGGCGCCGCTCACCAGAGGTTTCTTCATTATTACGCATGCGTCATTTACTAGATATCGTGTCGGGAAATTGTCGCTCCCGTCAACAACAACGTCATAGTCTTTTATCAAATCCAGAATGTTGTCCTTGGTTATCTTCTGTTTCAGTCCTGTTATCTTCACGTCAGGATTCAATCCTGTGAACGTCTCCTTAACAGATTCGACTTTCGGCCTTCCGAGCGATTTCATGTTGTGAGCTATCTGTCTTTGGAGATTGCTCATCTCAACTGTATCATTGTCTATGATTGCTATGTTGCCGATGCCGGCAGCAGCCAGATAATACCCTACAGGACATCCGAGGCCTCCTGCGCCTACAAGAAAGACCTTTGCTTTAAAAAGCTTCCGCTGCCCTTTCCCTCCAACCTCAGGAAGGATGATATGACGGCTGTATCTCTGCAGCTGATCTTCTGTAAATTCGCTCATTCCTTCTCTTTCCTTATCACTAGAACCCAGTCAGTGTCATTAATCTTTTCGACCTTCAAGACTTTCTGGCCATGGTCTTCCATGGATTTAGGAATGCTCCTTGATGCCTCTTCATAATCAAGCAGTATCTCCAAAACTTCTCCTATCTCCATATCTTCAACAGCAAGCTTTGCCTTCACAAAAGTGTACGGGCAGACAAGACCCTTAATATCAATCTTCTTATCCGGCTTTATGCTTTCTTCCATTTTTAAATACCTTTCCTATGCCTGAATTGCTTAATGTTAATTTTATACTACAATGATTTTTCAAAAAGGACAATTCAAGAAATTATATGCAAACTCAATACGGAATCGCAATGCTGTATTCTGTTAATGAGCGCGCGATATCTTCTGTCTTCATGTAATTGAAGTTGTTGTCGGCAACATTAGAAAAAATATTCACTTTCATATCTCTTAATGCCTCCAGACTCATGCCTCTTGCTTCGTCTTTCGGAAGCATCCTGTCCATTATAAATACAGTCACCTCATTATCAGCAAGCGTAAGGCCGACAGCCATTCTCAATGCCTCGACTTGTCTGTCTCTCACTAAAACAGCAACCTTTTTCTTTTTTTTCATAACTTTTTTATTATAACTATTTCCGAACATAAACACTTCAGTTATTTTTGTTCATTTTTTATTTGACAGTGAACTTATCTCATGATATAGTGACTTAAAATTTATTTAATCAGGAGGTATCACAAATGGCATGTAAAGCCGGACATAAAGGACCAAAATGCAGTTCAAAAAAATCAGCAGCAAAGAAAAAGACCACTGCAAAAAAGAAAAAGAAATAATAATCAGCTGATAAATTATTTATAAATCACTTGTTCTTCTTTTGGTGATTGAGGTGATACTGTTTCCTCTTCAACATCAGGCTTATCCCCGTTCTGATATTCTTCATACTCAGGAACAACAATACCTCTTTTTACCATAATGTCATAGATAATCCTCGACCGGTTATCTACATATCTGGAATTGCCGACAGGGCTGAATCGTCTCGGATTAGGAAGAACAGAGGCAAGTCTTGCCGCCTCTTCAGGCGTCAGATCTGATGCTGACTTTCCATAATAGTGCCTCGATGCAGTTTCAATCCCGAATATTCCATTGCCCCATTCAGCCACATTCAGATAAAGCTCAAGTATCCTTTTCTTGGATAATATCTTTTCCATTCTCCATGTAATAACAGCCTCTGCTATTTTCCTCAGCGGATTCTTTGCAGGGGATAGATAGAGATTCTTTGCCAACTGCTGTGATATCGTACTCCCGCCGAACTTGAACTTCTTTGCCTTTATGTCTTTCTCAACTGCCTTTTGTATTGCATTGTAGTCAAAACCCTCATGGCTCCAGAACTTGTCATCCTCTGCAATGAGCACTGCTTTGATAAGATAAGGCGATATGCGTGAAAACGGCACCCATATCTGCTGAACCCTGTATTTTTTGCCCTGCTTTTTCCATTCAGCCTCCCTGTATTCCATGAATGCGGTCTTTTGAGGGTTATGCTTTTTAAGCGCTGATATATTGGGAAAGCTTAGATAGAGATAGGCAGCTATCCCTGATATAAGGAAAAGAACTGTTATCCAGAACAACTTTCTCCAAAAACTCTTCTTTCTTCTTTTTCTTGCCATGGGTTTGATATTTTAGCACTTGGTTGAAAAATAAACATTTGGAGCTCATCACCCTGATTCATAGGGATTTTTTCTTCAACAATTATTTATAATTGTGTTATATATTTACGTCATGAAGCTTATAAACAACTAATTGGTATATTAATATAATTGGGTTAAATAACATTGATAAATAAAGACGATGAAGGCAATTTGATTTTCAAACCGTTGCCTTGGCGATGGTTCTTCTATCACTGGGCTATAACTCTTGTTTCAGCATTTATTGGACTCAGGATTGTAACTACACTTTTGAGCGCAGAGAATTTTATTAACTCTTTTTTGGGCTTTTTTATTGGAATGACGGTTGTAATGGTTCTATTTTCGAGATATCCGGATAACTGGAAAATAGTAATAACGAAACAAGAAATTAAAGGCGGATGGAAGCGTGGAAAAAAAATTATAATTCCAATCGACGAAATTGATCGGAACCGCTCATTTCGTAAAACGACATTTGGAAAACTGCTCGGCTTCGATTATATTTATTCAAAGAATGGACAAAAGATTTATGTCGAAAGCATATCGCTTGGCAGAGAGCAAGTTGCCCAGATCAAGTCAGTTCTTAAAATCTAAAGATAACCCAACAATGGCATTGCAGCGACAGCTAAAGGCTACTCCTTATTCCTGTCGTTATAAATTTAACAACCCATTCCCTTCCCCAAATAATACGCCTTTTTTATCGCCTCATTTATGAATTCCTTTGTCCTCCTTGCTGTTTCCATAAGCAATAGGATTGGCAACAAATACAATACATAGCAACAGTAGATATAACATTATGCTAAAATATTAAAAAAGCGAGGTGACCTATGGCAACGAAAACAAATGAATTGATGTCAATGGTGGAGTCTTTGCCCGTAGATATAAAAACTAAATTAATTGAGAAGATTCTTAACAGCCTGCATCCATCACAAAAAGAAATTGATGCATTATGGGCAAAGGAAGCTGAAAAAAGGGTAAGAGAAATTAAAACAGGCAAAGTCAAAACTATTTCTGGCGATAAGGTCTTCAAAGAAATTCACGAAAAATATCATAAATGAAATACTCCTTCCACCCCGAAGCAAAAGAAGAACTGCTTGGCTCCATAAACTTTTTTGAAGAATGCCGTTCAGGGCTTGGGTTGGAATTCTCAAAGGAAATTTTCTCAGCTATTCAGCGAATAATTCATTTTCCATCGGCATGGTCTAAATTCTCAGAAAATACAAGAAGGTGTTTAACGAACCGCTTCCCTTATGGCGTGATTTATCAAATTATTGAGGATGAAGTCATAATAATTGCAGTAATGCAGCTGAACAGAGAACCTGATTATTGGAAAAAGAGAGTAAAGTAACGCCTAATGAACCAATCAACTGAAAGGGTCATAGTCCGCAACTTATTCCTGTCGTTACAGATTCAGCAACCCCATCCCCTTCCCCAAATGATATGCCTTCTTTATCGCCTCATTTATAAATTCCTTTGTCCTCCTTGCTGCTTCCAAAGGAACATGACCAAGGGCAAGAAGAGCCGTAAGCGCAGAAGAGAATGCGCACCCTGTACCATGAAATTCGCCTTCTGTCTTGGCTGACTCAAGCCTGAAAAAATCAGAACCGTCGTAATAAACATCAAGCGCTAAAGTTTCAAGATGTCCGCCTGTGATAATTACAATCTCAGGCCCCATGTCTTTTAATTTCCTTGCAGCTGCTTCCATATCATCAACGGTATCTATTGCCATTCCGGTGAAGACAGATGCCTCATAAATATTAGGGGTAATAATCCTTGCCAGAGGGAAGAGTTGTTCCCTTATCATATCCAAAGTCCCCTCCTCTACCAGGCTCATTCCTGAAGAGGACACTGTCACAGGGTCAACAACAAGGTTCTTTAAAGAATGCTTTTTTACGGCATCTGCAACCATATCAACTGTGAAACTGCTGTAAAGCATTCCTGTCTTTAATGCATCAGGCTTTATATCTGATAAAAGTACGTCCAATTGCCGCCTGAAAAAATCCTTTTCTATCGGCAGGACTGAATCAACGCCCTCTGTGTTCTGGGCAGTAAGCGCACTGGCAACTGATAGCCCGTGAACCCCGAAAGCCCTGAAGACCTTCAGGTCAGCCTGCAAGCCTGCCCCGCCCGTGGGGTCAGAGCCGGCTATGGTTAAGGCGCTCTTCATAAGGCATTATAAACATTGATAAAAAGAATTGGCAAATATGATATAATTCGCTTGCTAAAAAAATAATTATCAATAAATAATAGTAAAAAGGGGAATGTATGGCAGAGGCAGTAAACACTAAATATAAGAACCTCAAAGATTATCCGTTTCCAAAAATACTTCTTGGCATTAAGACCTCGGGCAAGACAGGAATCCTGCATCTCAAGAACTGGCCTGCTGAAAAGCTTATATATATAAAGGATGGAAAAATAATATCAGCGACCTCAAACATCGAGAGCGACTGTCTTGGCAACAATCTCCTGACCAAAGGGCGGATAAGCGTTGCCCAGTATTATGAATCCATAAGACTGCTTGAAAAGTCAGGCAAAAAGCACGGCTCGATACTGGTTGAGCTCGGATTTCTCTCGCAAAAGGATATCGAGGATTCGATTAAGGAACAGGTTGAGGACATTATACTAAGCATCTTCAGATGGGAAGACGGCTATTTCTTCTTTGAGGAAACCAATTTTAACATTGATGCGTCGCTGATTATTGACAGCGACATAGTCACCCTTATATATAAAGGTATAAAAAACATGGACAGCTTCCCCCAGCTGAGAAATGCCCTGCCATTGACAACTACCCTAAAGCTCTCGTCCGGTTCCCAGAAACTATTCAAGAAATTCAAATTTGACAATAAAGAAAAAGGCATTATAGACATGATTGACGGGAAAAACAGTGTCCTTGACATCATCACAAGATTCTCAGGGGATAACATGGAAACCCTCAAGCTTATTTATGCCCTCAACAGCATGGAGGCAGCGCTGCCTGTTGACCATGTCGAGCCAAAGAAAGAGGCCATGTTCAGCACTGTAAAAGAGGCAAGCAGTTCGGAAACCTTATACACAAAAGGCACCGAGCTTTTCATGAAAGGTAAATACAGCGCATCTGTCAATACCTTCAGAGAGGCGATAAGCCTTAGCCCTGATAAGGCAGCGTATCATTTTTATCTTGCAATGTCCCTGGTAAAGACATCCAAGTTTGAAGAGGCAGAAAATGCTCTGATAAAGGCAATAGAGATAGAGCCTTTCAATGATGATTATTACACTGAACTCGGCATGATATACAAGAAAAAGGGGCTTGCTGAAAAAGCGGGCAAGACCCTTGAATTCGCTCTGAGGATAAATCCCCATAATGAAAGGGCACGGCAGACGCTCTCAGAGATGAAAAAATAGAAAATCTTATAAATTCATAAAAATTAAAAATCAATAAACCTCTTCTATTCTTATTTTCCTTTATGTTATCATTATAAACTTTCCCCCGATTTATAAAGAAAAGGGTAAAGTTACCTTAAAAATTAAGGAGGATTTCAGGGGATGTTAATAATAGGGGAGAAACTTAGCATCATAGCAAAAAGGGTCAGGGAAGCTATGATGAAAAAAGACAAAGGGCCGATACAGGAAATAGCAATTTCCCAGTGGAAGGCTGGTTCAGGAATGATAGACGCGAACATCGGACCGGCAGAAGACGGCGGAGAAGACCTCATGCAGTGGATGGTCACCACAATTCAGGAAGTAGTTCCCCTCCCAATATGTCTTGATACAACAAATGCAAATGCGATCGAAGCCGGATTAAAGGTTCATAATAATGAATGGGGAAGATCATTAATAAATTCTACGTCCAATGACCCTGAAAGATTCCCGATACTCGAGCTTGGAGCAAAATATAATGCCCAGGTAATCGGGCTTACCGTAGGCAAAGGCGGGCTTCCAGCTGACGCAGAAGAAAGGGCAGCAATAGCGGCAGAGATAATGGCAAGGGCAATGGAATACGGCCTTCCGCTCGAAGATATCTACCTTGATCCATTGGTATTGCAGATAGCAACCTCACAGGACCATGCAATTAAAGTAATTGATGCCATAAAGATGTTTCAGGAGATGAATGACCCTCCGATGAAGACAGTAGTCGGGTTAAGCAATATATCCAATGGATGCCCTAAGGCATTAAGGCCGATTCTGAACAAGCACTATTTTGTGTTGCTAATGAATGCAGGCCTGACAGCTGCCATAGCTGATGCGCATGAGATGGCAGAGGCCATGAATGAAAAGAAGCTGATCGATGCTGTTCTGGCAGGGAAAAAGATTGATGATCCTAAAAAGATGACAGAAATAACAAAAACTCTTGATGTGATGATGGGCAGAACGCTTTATGCCCATTCATATTTAGAGATGTAGGAGGATGAGATGGCTTTCGTAGCTCCAAAAGAGACTTACTCAGGCAAGGTTTATCAGGTAACTATCGGAACCGGTGATAAGGCAGTAAGTTTTGGCGGGGAGAATACCCTGCCCTTCCATGCTTTTGAAGGCACAACACCGAACAAACCGTTAATAGCATTCGAGATTCAGGACATACCTCCGGCAGACTGGCCTGAAAATGTAAAAAAACCTTACAGCAGTGTATACGACGATCCTGTTAAATGGGCAAAATACTGCCAGGATATGCTTAAGGCAAGGGCAATCGCTTTAAGACTATTGGGAACACATCCTGACAGGGAAAACCGCTCTCCTGAAGATGCCGTAAAAACAGTAAAAGATGTCCTTTCCGCAATAAACATACCATTAATAATACTTGGCAGCAATCATGCTGAGAAAGACACACCCGTACTTGTGGCAGCTGCTGAGGCAGCAAAAGACAAGAACTGCATAATAGGAAAGGCCCAGGAAGCCAATTACAAGACAATAACAGCTGCGGCAATGGCAAACAATCATAAACTGATTGCAATGTCAGAGCTTGACATAAATCTTTCAAAACAGCTGAACATCCTCATAACCCAGATGGGATTCGATAAGGAGAGACTTATAACAGACCCTATGTGTTCAGCCCTGGGTTACGGACTTGAATACACATACTCAGTTATGGAAAGAATCAGGCTGGCAGCGCTTACGCAGAATGATGCCACTATGCAGCCGCCTATGCTTGCTGATGTCGGCATGTATGTATGGAAGATCAAAGAATCCCAGGCCCCTGAATCAGAAGTTCCATTGTGGGGCAATACAGAGGAAAGAGGCATTGCATGGGAGGCAATAACCGCAACTGCACTTTTAATGTCCGGCGCTGAGCTGTTGATCATGAGGCATCCGAAAGCAGTTGAGGCAGTAGAAAAAGCAATAAACGAGTTTGGAGGTTAAAATGGCTCTGACAGGCGTTGAAATATTCAAATTATTACCAAAGACAAACTGTAAAAAATGCGGACATCCTACATGCCTTGCCTTTGCTATGAAGCTCGCACAAAGGCAGACAACACTTGACCTCTGTCCTGACGTATCAGACGAGGCAAAAAAGATACTGGGAGAGGCTTCTGCTCCTCCAATCAGGCCAATTACTCTCGGCTCAGGAAGTAAAGCCGTAAAAATGGGAGAGGAGACAGTCCTTTTCAGGCATGACAAGAGGTTTGTAAACCCATGCGCTTTGGCAATAGAGGTTAAAGACACACTCTCAGAGTCTGAGATGGCAAAAAAGATAGAAGAGGTGATTACCTCTGAGATAGACAGAGTCGGACAGAAGCTGAGGGTTGATGCTATAGCCCTTACAAATGCATCAGGAGACAAGGGAAAGTTCGAGGCAGCTGCAAAGCTAATCTCGACTAAGGCTCCTGATATTCCTGTGATACTCTCAACCACAGACCCTGCATCTGCAGAGGCAGCAATAAAACTGTTTGCAGGCAAAAATGCCCTTATATACGGGGCAAACGCATCAAATGCCGATGCAATGGCCAATGTAGCAAAATCAAATAAGGCAATACTCGGCGTGTCAGCCAAAAACCTCGATGAACTCACAGGCCTGACAGAAAAGATAAAATCATTGGGCATAGACGACATGGTGATAGACCCGGGTTCACAAAAGGCAAAAGATATTCTTGAGAATAACACCCTAATAAGGCGCGCAGCAGTAAAAAAGAACTTTAAATCTCTGGGATATCCTGTTATCAATTTTGTGCAGCGCGAGGACAGCCTTCATGAATCACTGATCGCAGCCGTCGGTATTACGAAATATGCATCAATAATAGTGTTAAGCAGCATCGAAAGATGGAAAAACCTTGCTTTATTCACATTAAGACAGAACATCTACACAGATCCTCAGGTGCCGATGCAGGTTGAACAAAAGATATACAAGCTTGGAGAGCCTACTGCAGATTCACCGCTGATGATAACCACAAACTTTTCGCTTACTTATTTTATTGTCTCCGGCGAGGTGGAAAACAGCAAGGTGGCAAGCAGGCTTGCCGTCATGGACTGTGAAGGATTATCAGTATTAACAGCATGGGCAGCAGGAAAATTCACTGCATCCAAGATAGCGCAGTTCATTAAGGAAAGCGGAATTGAAAACGAAGTAAAACACAGAGAGCTGATAATTCCCGGATACGTTGCAATATTAAGCGGCGCTATTGAAGAGAAACTTAACGGCTGGAAAGTAACAGTTGGCCCGAGAGAGGCAAACGCACTTCCGGCATTTCTGAAATCAAAAACATAAGTAAGAGTGTCAGTGCCAGTTATTAGTGTCAGTTAAGAATCCATAACTGACACGGAACACTGACACTATCACTATAAATCGAGGAGGGAACAATGTCCAAATTAATAGCTTCGGCAGCTATAAGAGGTGCGCATAAACTTATGTCAGATGCCGAAAA
>CAZBSJ010000047.1:8782-10177 GCA_964494165.1 uncultured Nitrospiraceae bacterium | reverse complement strand
TAACCCTCATTAAATCATGATTTAGTTCAGAGGCAGGACATAGTGTTTAAGCGGTTTTTTTGCCAGCAATTCAGATAGTAAAAATAAGTATATAAGGCGGGCAAAACCTCGGAGGGCGCTTAAGCGGCCGAGAATGAGCGAAAACACTATGTCCTGCCTTAGCAGATTTATGAATAATGGCTGATAAATCTTTTCTCATCAAATTTAACCGTCAGAATATAATATTTTTTGTCTCAGCGAATCAGCATTGGCAACACTTATTCTGTCTTCGCCCTCAGTATGCCCCGGCTGATTAAAGAGGTTACGAATGAGTAGGTTTGGCTTTTTTTATCTCAGCCTCGGATTTCCTTAAGTAGAAAGGGGTCAATGCTACAGGTTCTGAGAACTCCCCTGACAATGCCTTTTTAAGTCCGAGAGCCGCAACATTTGAGGGAGAGGGCACTATTTTTTCAGGAGGAGCAAATATAGCCTTTTCCTTCATCACTTCAATGATCTTGTTTTTATAAAGCAGTGTCCCTTCGCCTGTAAATATGAACCTGTCGAAATTATTGTTGCTGTTGAGATCCCTGACAAGGTCTTCAGGCGGAACTGAGTTCTCATTTATAAGCCTGCCAAAACCATCATTTTCCCACACGAAGACCGCGGCATATACCTCTTTCTTTCGTGCATCAAGCATCGGGCAGACAGGATAACTGCTGTAGGGAAAATTCCATGCGAGAGCCTCAAGCGTGGGAACAGATACGATGGGTTTGCCAGTTGCATATGAAAACCCTTTAACAGTGCTTAACCCTATTCTAAGCCCTGTAAAAGATCCCGGGCCAATAGCAACTGCAAAGGCGTCTATATCACTTATCTGAAGCCCGGACTGTTTCAGGCAATGTTCTATCTCTGTCATGAGTCTTTCTGAATGAGTGGACTTTACATTAAGCCGCGCCTCAGCAATCAGTTTTTGCTCATCCATGATGGCTATACCGCCCAGCATTGTCGAAGTATCTATCGCAAGTATTCTCATCTGCCTGTAATAATGTCCTGATTATTCATTTTTATCTTTTTTACAAAAAATATTATAGCTGCAACAAGGCATATAAGAGAAGAGCCGGCCAGCGCATTAGTGGTGCCGATAGAATCTGATATGACACCAATGATAAAGTTTCCTATCGGAGTAAAACCGATAAATACAAGTGAATAGACGCTCATAACCCTTCCCCTCAGGCTGTCATCCGTTGAGATCTGGATGAAATTATTTGCTGTTGTAAGGAAACTTACTATGCCCCAGCCGGTAAATACAAGAAGCAGGAGGGAGAGGTCAAAAGACTTTGACATGGAAACCGCAAATAATGATATTGAAAAACACAGACCGGCCACAGACATATACCTCCACTTGTTTCCAACACT
>CAZBSJ010000047.1:7319-8682 GCA_964494165.1 uncultured Nitrospiraceae bacterium | reverse complement strand
ATCTCTCCTTTAGTCCGTATCATCGAAAGCGAGACTATAACTGCAAGAAAACTCATTGCATTTAGATAAAAGCAGGAAGGGATTCCAAGATATTCGATTGTCAATCCGGCTATCACAGGACCTAAAAGGCGGGCACCGTTAAATGCAGCCGAATTAAGGGCTATCGCATTGAGCAGATGGCCTTTGCCGACCATCTCTATGAGAAAGGATTGCCTTGCAGGCATGTCAAAGGCATTTACAGTCCCTAAAAATGCTGCAAGAAATAGGACCTGATATACGGTTACGATTTCCAGATTTGCAAGAATCCCTAACAGCAGCGCAGGGATTATGGATAAGGCCTGGGTTATTATTATCAGATTTCTTTTTTTGAAACGGTCTGCCACAATTCCGCCGATCAATGAAAAAAGCAGTATAGGCAGGTGTGATGCAGTGGCAACAAGCCCAAGGTAGAAAGGCGATTTCGTTAGGGAATAAACCAGCCATCCCTGTGCAACAGACTGCATCCATGTTCCGGAGAGAGAGATTATCTGACCGATCCAGAACAAACGGAAATCTCTGAAATACAGGGCAGTGAATCTTTCTGCTTTTTTCATGAGAGTATTTTACACGCAAATAATCTGCCTTGACAGGCATTTTTAAGACAGATACGATATGAGACGGAGGAAATCTTGAAAAAAATAATATTCGTTCTTCTGAGCGGTATTTTCCTGCTTTCAACACAGTTTGCTCATGCTGAGAAGATTAAGGTTGTGGCAAGCATCTATCCGTTGGGAGACCTTGCCAGACAGATCGGCGGGGAGAGGGTTGATGTTTCTGTGCTGCTGCCGGCAGGCGCTTCACCTCACACCTTTGAACCAACGCCCTCTGAGATGATGCAGTTAAATAATGCAGATGTTTTTTTGAAAGTAGGTGCAGGCCTTGAATTCTGGGCTGAGAAGATGATCAAGGCTTTACGAAATAAAAAACTGGTTACTGTTGATTCATCGTCAGGATTACCATTGATAAAAGAGGTCCACTCGCATGCCGAGCATTATTCGGATAAAAGAGGAAAGAAACATAAGGAAGCGGCTGACCCGCATATATGGCTCGACCCTGTTTTTGCCCAAAAGATTATAGACAAGATAGAAGAAGCATTTTCAAGAATAGACCCGGGAGGTAAAAATTATTATTCAGTGATGGCACAGCGCTACAGGAAAGAACTGGAGATACTGCACAATCAGATATCTGATAAGGTAGGCAGGTTTTCTGTAAGGGAGTATGTTACATTTCATCCGGCATGGAACTATTTTTCTCAAAGGTATGGCCTCAGGGTTGCAGGCGTTATAGAGGAGTCTCCTGGCAGAGAGCCTTCGCCAAAACATAT
>CAZBSJ010000047.1:2002-7219 GCA_964494165.1 uncultured Nitrospiraceae bacterium | reverse complement strand
CCGTTCGGAGATCTGTCAGGCGGAGAACAGCAGAGGATATCGATTGCAAGGGCTCTGGTCAGCAACCCGAAGATACTTGTGCTTGATGAGCCAAGCACAGGGATAGATGTTGTGGGGCAGGAAGATTTTTACCACCTTCTTAAGGGACTGCAGAAAAGATTCAACCTTACCATCATCATGGTCTCCCATGATATAGGCGCAGTAACCGCCTATGTTGATGAGATTGCATGCCTTAACAAGATACTTTATTATCACGGCGCTCCTTTGGGCGCGCTTGATGAGAATGTGCTGGAAAAACTTTACGGAAAGAATATTGATATATTGATGCATTCTGAAGTATGCGATAAATGCGAGAGGCTCAGGAAATGATGGAGATATTGTCCTACGGATTCATGCAGAGGGCAGTTGCTACAGGCATAGTCATAAGCATTCTGACCGGCGTTATTTCCATATTTGTTGTGTTGAGACGGGTTTCCTTCGTAGGGTCAGGCATTTCGCATGCGGCCTTTGGCGGAGTATCCATCGGATTTTTGTTCGGGATAAATCCGATAATAACCGCAATGCTTTATTCCATACTGGTTGCATTCGGCATTGAAAGGATAAGCTCTAAGGGAAAGATAGCAGAAGATACGGCCATAGGAGTTTTTTTCTCAAGCTCAATGGCCCTCGGCATAGTACTGATTAGCATTTCTAAAAGCTATAACGTTGACCTTTTTGGATATCTTTTCGGTAGCATACTCGCGATAAGCGAAAAAGAGATGTGGCTGACGATTATTGCCACTGTCGTCATTCTGGCATTGCTTGTGTTAATGATGAAGGAGCTTATGCTTATAACATTTGATGAGGAACTTGCTGTTGTAAACGGAATTCCAGCAAGGCTGGTCAAATCTGTTTTCCTGATATCAATGGCTGTCGTGATTGTGATGTCCATAAAGCTTGTCGGTATTATCCTTGTATCAGCGCTTCTGGTAATCCCCGGGGCTATAGCTCAGCTTCTTACAAGAAACCTTTACGCAATGCTGTTCATATCCTGTTCTGCCGCGGTTTTTTCCACGCTTGCCGGCCTGTTTTGTTCTTATTGGCTTGACCTGTCGCCAGGCGGCTCAATAGTCATTATAATTACATTGCTGTTTTTTGCCGCTTTTTTAAGAAGGAAAAGGTAAAAAATGATTTTTATTCAAGGAGGCTGGATGTGAAAATCCCGCAATCATTAAAGGAAAAGCTTAAGTTCTTTCACCCGACAAAAGAAGAAGTGTTTCTCGTTATTTTTCTGGGATTCTTCTTTCCGCTACCAGCGTATTTTATCGCAGGATGGGGCTTTATCCCGCCTCTGTATACGGCAATAATAATCATTGGATTTATCTCTCCATTTCTTTCAGGCATACAGTATCTGCTGTTGCTGCTCTACAGCGGGTTCTTGCCTTTGGTCTGCTATCTGCTTGCGGTTGCGCTCAGCAGAAAGATTGCCAATAAGAGGCTGCTTTTCGGCTCAGCAATAGCGCTCATAGTAATATCATTATTTATGCCGATATATTTGATCGTTGACAGTTCCGGAGAAAAAGCATTTTATAATGCCATCAAATTGTATGTCGAAATTTTCTGAAGGCTTCAATATCTGCTATGATGACGAACACCTTTTCAGCGTTTTTCATCTTTCCGGAATTCCGTTCTCTTTGAAAAATTAGCTGTTTTTATTTATTATAAAACCTGAAAGCGAGGCTCATTTAAGACGCCATGTCCAAAAGCAAAAAAAAGAAGAGTATTAAACATAAAAGGCCGAACTGGGATGAGTATTTCATCGGGATTGCTAAGGCTGTCTCAGCAAGGGCTACCTGTCTCAGACGCAGATATGGAGCTGTAATAACAAAAGACAACATAATTGTAAGCACGGGATACAACGGAGCCCCCTCAGGGATGAAGGATTGTCTTGAGGTTGGAAAATGTACGAGAAAGGAGCTTCAGATCCCGCATGGCGAAAGATATGAGCTCTGCCACAGCGTTCATGCGGAGACAAACGCGATAATACGCGCGTCTGTTAATGAGCTGGAAGGAGCTACGATTTATATCTCAGGCGCGGATGAGGGAATAGGAGAATGCCATTCAGAGCCCTGCATGATGTGCAAGAGGATAATCCTGAATGCAAAGATATCACGGGTTATTTATTCAGATGGAAATGGAAAGTTTCATGTAATGACCCCAAAACAGTGGCTTAAAAAAAGAGTCTGATAAATCACTTGAATAATATATAAATGGAAATATTAAGGCAATTGAGATTGGCGGATGTTCTGGACATTTTTCTGGTGTCCCTGCTCTTATACCGTCTTCTCCTTTTCATAAAAGGCACGAGGGCTGTGCAGATGCTCATCGGCCTTGGCGTGCTTGTGTTTGCATCTTTCATGTCGGGCTACATCGGTCTGTATACGATAGACTGGATGATACAGAGTTTCTGGGCGCAGATAGTTGTTGCCGTAATCGTGCTCTTCCAGCCCGAGATCAGAAGGGCGCTTGCACAGATGGGAGAGGCCCCATTCCTTCAGTCATTTACATCAGCGGAAGAACTAAAATCTTTGGAAGAGATAGTAAAGGCGAGCGTCTCATTGTCGAACAGAAAGATAGGCGCCTTAATAGCTATTGAGCGTGAGACGAGCTTAAAGGAATTTGTTGAGATCGGAACCCCGCTTGATGCAAAGGTTACGCGTGAAATACTTCTCAGCATCTTTCATCCCACATCTCCCATACATGACGGTGCTGTTGTAATAAGGGGAAACAGGATTGTCGCAGCCGGCTGTTTTCTCCCTATAATCTTAAGAACAGAGATAGGCAAGGAGCTAGGCACAAGGCACAGGGCAGGAATGGGCCTTACAGAGGAGACTGATGCTGTGGTTATCATAGTATCCGAGGAGACAGGAAATATCTCGATGGCTACCGGAGGAAAACTCGAGACCCATCTGGATATGGGTACGCTCAGAGATACCCTTACTGAGATGTTTACAACCAGAAAGAAAAAAGGCAGAAGATGATAAAGAAATTTTTCCTAAAAAATATCGGGATGAAAATTGCCGCCGTGCTGTTGTCAATTATCCTGTGGTTTTCTGTCACGTCAAGGGGACAGTCTGAGCTTTCCCTGGAAGTGCCGATAGAAATGAGAAATATTCCCCAGACTCTCGAGATAGTAAGACAGGGGGCTAAATCAGTAAGCATCGGTATAAAAGGGCAGGAAAGGCTTCTTAAAAACATCAGGATTGCTGATGTCCGGGCATTTATAGACCTGGGGAGTGCAAAGAAAGGCAAGGGCACTTACTATATTGACCAGACCAATGTCAGTGTCCCATCAACTATGACTATTACAAATATAAATCCGTCTTCTGTTACGATAGTCCTTGCAGAGACCATGAGCAAGACTGTTCCTGTTCAGCCTGTTATTAGCGGAACCCCTAAGGCAGGATTTTTTGTCAGCTCGGTTGAGGCAGAACCCAAGGATGTAATTATTGAAGGAATAAGGTCTGAGATAGCTAATGTGAAATTTCTTAAGACTGAACCAATTGATATTACTGATACAAGTGAAACTCTGGTGCAGGATGTAAGGCTCGATACAGGTGGAAGGAACATAAGGACCAAGACGCAGGACATTAACGTTAAGATTATTGTTAAACCAAGAAAAAAGGAGTAGGGCTTCGATATGAAATTATTCGGGACAGACGGTATAAGGGGAAGGGTTAATAAATACCCGATGACGCCGGAAAATGTGCTTAAAATCGGCATGGCTGCAGCAAAGGTTCTCAGAAAAGAACATGGAAGAAACACTGTTCTTATCGGCAAGGATACGAGGTTGTCAGGCTACATGGTTGAGAGCGCGCTTACCTCAGGCATATGCTCCATGGGCATGAATGTGGCTCTGGTAGGGCCTATTCCAACGCCAGGAGTTGCATTTCTTACGAGGGCTTTGAGGCTTGATGCAGGGATTGTAATATCAGCATCACACAATTCTTATGATGACAACGGAATAAAATTATTTTCAGGCGACGGTTTCAAGCTGCCTGACGAGATTGAAAAAAATATCGAGGAACTTGTTATCGATGACCATCTCGGAGTTAAAAGGCCGTCAGGCCCTGCAATAGGCAAGGCATACAGGCTTGACGACGCAACAGGCAGGTATATCGAATATATTAAGGCAACTATTCCTAAGGGAATAACGCTTGAAGGTATAAAAGCGGTTGTTGATTGTGCAAACGGGGCTGCGTACAAAACAACGCCTTGGGTACTGCGTGAACTCGGGGCAGAGGTTGTTGTTATCAATGACAAGCCTGACGGGGTGAACATAAATGAGAGCTGCGGGGCATTGCATCTCGAAGGACTCCAAAAGGCTGTTAAGGCAAATGACGCACATGTAGGTATTGCTCACGATGGAGATGCTGACAGGACAATGTTCTGCGATGAAAAAGGCAACATTGTTGACGGAGACCAGGTCATGGGCATATGCGCGCTTGAGTTCAAGAAAGAGGGAAGGCTTAAGGGCAACACAGTTGTGTCTACTGTTATGAGCAATCTCGGTTTTGAGCACTATCTCCTGAAAAACGATATCAATCTCATAAGGACAAAGGTAGGAGACAGGTTTGTTGCAGAGAGGATGCGCGCTGAGGGATATAATCTGGGCGGCGAGCAGTCAGGACACATAATATTATCTGATTACAATACAACGGGCGACGGCCCGATAACCGCCCTGCAGGTGCTCTATCTAATGAAAAAGCAGGACAAGTCATTATCAAAACTCATATCAGGAATAAAACTCTATCCGCAGATTCTTATAAATGTAGAAGTGGAAAAGAAGAGGGACATAAAATCAATCCCTGAGATTGACGAGGCTGTTAAGAAGGCAGAGCAGCGGTTTGCCGGAAACGGGAGGATACTTGTCCGGCCGTCCGGGACCGAGCCAAAGATAAGGGTAATGGCTGAAGGAAAAGACCAGCAGCTTGTAGAAAAGCTTGCAAAGGATATTGCCAAGGTTGTGAAGGATAAGATGAAAGACTGAGAGCAGGGGCTGTTAGATTTTTTTGCCTTTGTGAATCCTTTCAGATAAAAATATCATGCCTTAAATGCAGTTAATTTCATGACGAGGGACATAAATGCCTTCAAAGTCTTTTAAATTCAACCTGATTTTATCCTATGCCATGAGGCATTGGCATAAATAGCATAAGTATGATATAAGGCTGGCCTATG
>CAZBSJ010000047.1:0-1902 GCA_964494165.1 uncultured Nitrospiraceae bacterium | reverse complement strand
TTCAGCCAGCCGTTTAAAATACACTCAGCAATAGAGAAGGGAGCAGATGAGCAGTTAAAGGAGTTGATTGGGAAAGAAGTTTTCATAATCTCGGACATTGAATATAAAACCGGAAGATTCTTTGAACTTAAAATTAAACTAATCGACATAAAAAGACTAAATCCCGGGTCGTTCAAAAGTAATCAGCTATATGCAACAAGCCTGTATGAGGCTGAAGAAGACGATGAGACTAAACCTTCTTTAAACGCTATACAAAACTTTTGGCAGGCATTTAATGATTTAAGAATAAGGCTGAATCATAAGATTGTAGATACTCTTGATTCTGAAGCAAGTGCTTTGGTGTCAGCAATGACAACAGGGGAGAGGCGATATATCAATGAAGAACTCAGGGATGCCTTTAACTCATCAGGACTTGCGCATATCTTAAGCATCTCAGGCACACATTTCGGTCTGTTCTCAATTTTTCTTTTTGGATGGTTCAGGTTTTTAATAAAATATCTGCCGTACAGGGTGCTTCAGAGGATTACAATTTACGTGACACCATCGCAGGGAGCGGCTATCTTTACTTTGCCTTTTATCCTCGCATATCTCGGTCTTTCAGGCGCGAGCATACCTGCAGTCAGGTCATTTATAATGATAGGCCTTTTTCTTGTAGGTCTTTTAATAGAGAGAAAAGAGTTCTGGTTCAATTCCCTTTTGCTCGCTGCACTTCTGATAGTGGTGTGGAGTCCTGATGTGTTATTCAGTCTGTCTTTTCAGCTTTCATTTATCGCGGTTTTGTTCATCGGATTTTCCATAAGTCAAAAAGAAAAGAGTGAAAAACCCGAAAACAGATTCATGAAGATACTAAAAAATACAACTCTTATCACGCTGGCTGCTTCATTGGGCACAGCGCCTCTGGTTGCTTATCACTTCAATTATTTTTCGGTTATCTCACCATTGGCGAATTTCCTGATAGCCCCTTTCATAGGGTTTGTGATTCTGCCCTTATCGTTGTTCTCGGCCTTTGTCTTTATTTTTACGGGGCACTATCTTTTTAGCGGAGTTATAAATGCTGCTGCATCTGCTGCCATTTACCTTGTTAAATTTATGGCAGGAGTCCCTTTTGCAGACATAAAGATACATGCATTCCCTGTAATATTTTTAATATTATTTTATGCCGGGTTTGCCGTTTTCCTGTTGTTTGAGAGAAAAAGATATCTCCTGTTAGTCCCTGTTTCTGTGCTTGTAGCAGGCATAATTTACCTTGCAATCCCGAAAGGCTCTGAAATGGCTGTTACATATCTCGATGTTGGCCAGGGAGATTCATCTGTGATTCAGCTTCCGGACAAAAAGATCCTCGTTATGGACACAGGCAGAAGCGGCAGAGAGGTCGCAGGATTTTTAAGATACCTTGGCAGAAGAAAAATAGAAGCGCTCATATTATCACACGGGCATCCTGACCACGCAGGGGGCGCTGATTACCTGATAAAGCATTTTAAGGTCAAAGAGATATGGGATAACGGCAGATTCATGTATCCAGAAGGAATGTTAACAGGAGTAAACCACAGGAGCCTTGAAAGGGGCGATGTAATCGAAGGAAACAAATTCGTAATGCATGTCCTTCATCCTTATAGAGAGTTTTATACAATGAGCGGAGATGAATATACCGAAGACAATAACAGTTCTCTGGTATTGAGGATTGAAGGAGGGAAAAGGTCATTTTTATTCTCAGGGGATATTGAAGAAGAGGCAGAGGAGGATATAGCGAATTTATCCGGATGGCTGAAGAGCGATGTGATTAAGATTCCGCATCACGGGTCAAGGACATCTTCATCTCAGGAATTCCTTAATGCAGTTTCTTCTCGGATTGCCGTAATTAGCGCAGGGCGGAACAATGCATTCGGCCACCCTCATGAGGAG
>CAZBSJ010000046.1:0-10259 GCA_964494165.1 uncultured Nitrospiraceae bacterium | reverse complement strand
AACAGTCCTAACTCATTGACACTATTGAATTTTTCCTGATATAGTAAATGCGTGGATAAGCTTGTTCCGGAGTATTGGAATAAATAGACTGGGACTAAATGGAGAATAAAAAGAGCTCAGCATATCTTAAAGACAAGTCAACAAGCCAAGCATTTCCCTTCAGTTATCGCTATGATAAAGAAGCAAAAAACTATTTGAGAAGATTCATATTCTCTATGAGGATGAAAAACTAAGATGAGTCTGGTTGGAAGGCTCGAAGATATCGCCCTTTCTGACATATTTCAGATCCTCAGCATCGGAAAAAAAACAGGAACACTCGTCATCAACAGCAGCAGCGGCTCTGCCATGATTGTTTTTAAGAACGGTTTTGTCGTAAGAGCAGAAAACAGCGAGCTTAAAGGGAACATCGGAGATGATCTCCTGGCCGGCAACATGATAAAAGATGCTGCCCTTAAGATGGCCTTGGATGTAAAGAAAAAGCTGCCCGCTAAATCAATAGGGGAGATACTTTTTGACCTTGGCGCAGTCAGCAGGGATATCCTTGAGAAGGTTGCCAAAAAAAGAATAGAAAAGGTCGTGTATCACATTCTTCTCTGGCAGGACGGAGATTTCCAGTTTGAGCTGGATGACCTTGATTTAAAAGATAAGGTGACAGTTGAGGAATTCGGATGGGAGGTCTCAAAAGGGATAAGTCCTGAATACCTCCTGATGGAAGGCGCAAGGGTATACGATGAATCTTACCAGCAGGAGATTGTTGAAAAAGAAGAATTTACAGAGGTGCAGGGAGAAGGCGGATGGGATACAGACTGGGGCTCAGCTCCATCTGCAGAACGAAAGGACTTTTCTGCATTAAAGTCGCTTACGCAGGAGTTAAGATTCCCTAATTCGACCTCAGAAATAACATTGCTTATACTCAGGTTTGCAAGCGACATCTTTCAGAGAGGCGTTATTTTTATGACAGGCGAGGATGAGGTCATAGGATTAGGTCAGTTTGGCCTTGATATAGACAGGGCTGATGAAAAGATAAGGGAAACAAAAATCCCTCTGAAAGACAGTCCTTTTCTTACGAAGATAGTAAAAGAATTGCGTTCATATAAAGGCCCTCTGGAAAAAGACAGAGGCACAGAATTTATGATAGCAGAATTCGGAGGCGCCTGGCCTTCGGATGTTTCGGTATTCCCTGTAATTGCAGAGGGAAGGGTAGCTGCGCTTTTGTACTGCGACAACCTGCCGACAGGTGAGGCTATTGCAGAGACAGAAGGTCTTGAGATATTTATCAGTCAGGCCGGTCTTGCGCTTGAAAAGTCACTTCTGCAGCGCAGGCTCCAGGAAATGCAGAGGAGGATTGAAGATAAAGAGAAGATATAAGCTTAACTTGATAACTTCACTTTTTTATTGCTATCTGATACAATTTATCAATTTTAAGGGGGCTATGTGAAGTCAATATTGATAGTTGAAGATTCTGCAACTACACGGGCTCTTATAAGAGCTGTCGTAGAGGAGTTGGGCGACTTTAATATCGTTGAAGCACCTACGGGATTTGAGGCTCTGAAACTTCTTCCTACCCAGGAATTCGATTCCATTCTCACAGATATAAACATGCCGGATATAAACGGCCTTGAGCTAATCAATTTTATTAAAAGCAATCCGCGCTATAACCATATTCCTTTAATAATAGTTTCCACTGAAAGAAGCGAAGAGGACAAGAAGCGAGGCCTTGCTCTTGGAGCAAATGCATATGTCACAAAACCATTTAAGGCCTCTGAACTACAGGAAATCTTAAAAAAGGTTCTTACGATATGAGCTCATCAAAAAAAGAATTTATAGCTGAAGCAGAAGACCTCCTTGAAGAATCCGGCAGGTTAATACTCGAGATTCAGGAAACTTATCAATCAGGCCTTAATCCTGATACTATCAACGCCTTATTCCGCTCGATGCATACACTTAAAGGTCTTTCAGGATTGTTCGGACATCAGGGGCTTGCAGATTTGAGTCATGCCCTTGAGACACTGTTAGATGAAATTCGTCTCGGGAAGATTGAAATGTCTGACAGCGTTGTGAAATTCTTATTCGACAATATAGATATTTTCCGTTCTCTTATTGAAAGCCTTGCGGCTGATAAAGAACCGGAAGTATCTGAGCATATGAAAAACGTAGAGGTATTCAGAAACTCTCTCTCTGATAAGAAAAAGGGGCCTGACCTTAAAGGGCTGATAGATGAATCACTGTTAATGGTTCTGTCTGAATACGAAGAATACCGGCTGAAGGCAAACATACAGGAAGGCAAGGGTATTTATCTCGCGAAGGCTGTCTTCCAGCTCTCAGATTTCGATAAATCACTCGAAGAACTCACAAAATTAGTGAAGTCAAAGGGCGAACTTATATCGACATTGCCGACATCATCAAATGTTCCTCCGGATTCCATCGGTTTTAATCTCATGTTCGGGAGCGCCCAGCCGATAGAAAAACTGAAAGAAGCAATCAAATTTGATATTGAGAGCATACTTAAACAAAAGTCTGCTGAAGCTCAGCAGTTAAGAAAAACGCAGGAAATGTCTTTAAAGAGCACGACAACTACCGTAAGAGTTGATATCGAAAAATTAGACAGGATCCTTAACAGCATAGGTGAATTGACCCTAGTAAAAGGAGCTGTAAAAAGAATCGGGGAAGAGCTTATCGAGCGGTACGGGCATTCGCCATTGGTAATTGATGTTCATAAAATCTCACAGAGTCTTGATAAGAGGCTGTCAGAGGTGCAGAATCAGGTGCTCGAGATAAGAATGATACCTATAGGCCAGATATTCTCGAGGCTTTCGCAGGTGATCAAGAAGTATTCAAGAGAGGTCGGCAAACAGATAGAGCTTCTTATGTTTGGAGAGGACACAGAGATAGACAAATATATCGGTGAAGAGGTAATTGACCCATTGATGCACCTTGTAAGAAATGCAATTGATCATGGGATAGAACCTGTTGCAGAAAGAAAAAAGAGAGGAAAAAAAGAGGCAGGCTTAGTTATTCTTAGAGCATTTCAGAGAGGGAGTCACGTTATTATTGAAGTGGAGGATGACGGCAGCGGAATAGATATCAATAAAGTCAGGGAAAAGGCAATAGCCAAAGGCCTTTTTGAGAAGGATGCTCAATTAGATGAAAAACAGCTGATCGACCTTATTTTTACGGCAGGATTCAGCACAAAAGATGTGGTGAGCGAGGTTTCCGGCAGAGGAGTCGGCATGGATGTTGTAAAGGAAAAGCTTGCTTCTATCGGCGGATTCGCCGAGGTTGAGTCAGAGATTGAGAAGGGAACTAAAATAACCTTAACGATACCTATAACTCTTGCCATTGTTAAGGCACTGTTTATGAGAGTTGGCAACATGAAGTTCGCAATCCCTTTGACCTCTATTTCTGAGACTCTATCTATCACAAAGGATGATATACAGACTGTTGAGGGCAAGGAAGTTTATAACCTCAGGGGCGAGATGCTTCCCATGACTAATGTCGGAAGAGTTTTTGACATGGTAAAAAATGGCAATGAAAATATTTTTGCGGTAGTCGTGGCAGTTAGCAATAAAAAACATGGGCTTATCGTAGACGAACTCTACGGCCAGCATGAGATTGTTATCAAGTCCCTTGGAGATTATTTCGCGAGGCTGAGGGGATTTGCAGGCGCTGCAGAGATCGGCAAGCATGAGGTTGTACTGGTAATAGATGTGGATGCCTTGATTGAAGAGTCTGTAATCAAACAGAAGATTAAAGGCGGTGGCAGTAATGTATGAAGAGTTTTTCGGTTTAAAACTCAAACCATTCAACAAAACACCGGACCCGAGATTCCTTTTCATGAGCAGGTCGCATGAAGAAGCGCTTGCAAGACTCCAGTATGCTGTTGAAGAAAGAGAATTGATTCTTCTTACAGGCGAGGTGGGCTGCGGCAAGACCACGCTTACACGCGCTTTAATAGATTCTCTGGGGGAAAAGTACAGGATTATCCTTATAATAAATCCCCGCCTTACGCCGTCCCAATTTCTCAGGACAGTCGCAAAACGTTTCGAAATAGACATCCCGCCGAATTTTAAGGATGATCTGCTCGAGATAATTTATGCGAAGGTTTATGAGGATCATCAGGCCGGGATTACCCCGGTTATAATAATTGATGAAGCCCAGCTTATCCCCAGCAGGGAGACGTTTGAGGAAATAAGGCTTCTGACCAATTTCCAGCTTGACGATATGAACCTCCTGAGCCTTGTGCTTGTTGGGCAGCCTGATCTGAGAAGAAGGCTCAATCACAATGCATATCTCCCGTTAAAACAGCGCATCGGCCTTTTTTATCATCTCGGGCCTATCTCTAAGGATGAAATCAGGGGATACATAGAGCACAGACTTAAAGTTGGAGGCAGTGACGAGACGCTTTTCACAGAAGAAGCGCTGAATGCAATATACGAATACACTAAAGGCATTCCGCGGCTGATAAACAGTCTTGCAACCGCTTCACTTCTAAACGGCCTTAGTCACGAAAGAAGGGTGATAGGACCGCATTTAGTAGCAGAAGCCACACAGGAGATCGGACTGGATGGATATAGCGAAAATTAGAAAAAAAATCAGGGAAAAAAGAGAGGGAGAAAAGGAGAAAGAAAAATCTCAGGGAGAGACAAAAAAAACTTCTCCTGCTGCCGATAAGACGGAAGAGAAAGCCGTTAAAAAAGAAAAGGAAAAGATTGTAGAAGCTCAGAAAGAGTCAATCCCGGAACCCCCTGCCTCTGTAGCTGTTAGTGAACTCCAGGAGAAAACAGAACAGACAGTCCAGCAGGAAGGCGACTCAAAGCCTTCGGAACCTGAAGAAAAGGCAGAGGAACTGCTTGAACTCCTTACATTTCAATTATCTACAGAAGAGTTTGCTTTCAAGGTCTCGAATATAGAGGAGATACTCAGACAGCAGCGTATTACAATAGTCCCCAATATGCCGGAATATATATTGGGAATCACCTCATTGAGGGGCAAGATAATCCCTGTAATTGACCTGAAGAAAAGAGTTTGTGTTGCCGGAGGGATTGATATTGCTGAGGAACGCAGAAAGATAATTATACTTAAGGGAGCCAAGGGTCCCTTCGGCGCACTCATAGATAAAGTAAAGGGAGTGATCCGTGTTTTGCCGTCAGAGATAGACGAGCCGCCCGCCCATTTAACAGAGACGGAGTTGATGCTTATCGAGGGCGTTATTTTACACGATAAGAGATTCGTTTCTGTTATCCGCATGGAGGAAATATTAGACTTAAAGATTTAAAAAATAAAACTTACGAACACACAGGTCTAGTAATGCCTTCAAAGCAATTGATTCTATATTTTATTTTTTTTAGGAGCACATGCGACAGAAGCTTGAGCTAAAGATAATAATCACGGTTCTTGCAATGCTGTTGATAGGCGTTATATCTGCGGGTCTTATGACAGTCTTTATAGAAAAATCTACGTTATACGGAATCACAGAGGAAAGTTCGAATACAACCGCTTCTGTAATCACAAAAAATATTGAAAGAACGATGATCGAGAACAGGCCTGATCTTACCAGGGCAATTGTTAGTGAGATAAAAGGCACGGTCGGCGTAGAAGATATCAGCATAATAAATTCTGAGGGCAAAGAGGCATTCAACAAAGGCACTGCGCTGGATGAAACAAATGCCATAAAAAAAATTATAAGTACGAATGCTCCTCTAATCATAAAAGATCCAAAAAAACTGACCCTGTATAAACCCCTTAAAAACGACTCTTCCTGCAATGGTTGTCATCCTCAGGGAGGAAGCATCCTTGGCGCGGTTAAGGTCACAATGTCCATCGAGAAGCAATATAAGAAGGCAATGAGATCAATTGCCATTGTTATAATTGCGACGATTTTTGGTGCTTTGTTGTTTAGTATTGTGATCTGGGCTATGCTGAGGAAAATGGTGATCCTGCCTATTAAGACGATAGAGACTGCTTCTTCGAGTCTTGCCGAAGGCGATTTATCATTCAATGTTGACATTAAGAGCAAAGACGAGATCGGGAGGCTCAGTAGGGCAATAAAGGACTCCATAAATTCATTGGGACGGATCCTTCAGAACATTAAGAGTGTTGCACGAAGAGTCCCTGCAGTTGTTGATAAGGTAGAAAAAGATTCGAAAAAGGTGGTTGATGGCACTCAGCTTGAGACTGAGGCGATGTCTGACATCTCTCTTTCTTTAGAAGAGCTGAATGCCGCTATAACCGAGATTTCCGAGGGAACAGAAAGTCTTGCTTCTTCAGCGGAGGAAACAGCAGCTGCTATGAACGAGATTGCAGCCAGTATCGGGGATGTTAAGGCCAGTACCCATCAGCTTTCGGAATCAGTAGAAACAACGTCATCCTCGATAGAAGAACTCTCTGCAACGATAAAAGAGGTTGCTAATAATGCTGATAATCTTTCGTCTGCAACTGATGAAACCTTGTCTGCGATAGAGGAGATGTCGGTTTCTGTCAAAGAGGTCGAACATAATGCAAAAGATTCAGCAAAGCTTTCTGAAAAGGTCATGAATGACGCTTCGACTTTTGGAATAACATCAGTGGAAAAAACACTGGAGGGCATGAAGAACATAAAGATGTCTGTAGAGGAGACTAATGAATTTATTAAGAAACTTGGCGGCAGATCAGAAGAGATAGGGAAAATACTCAATGTCATAGACGACATTACAGACCAGACAGCCCTGCTTGCCTTGAATGCAGCGATACTGGCAGCGCAGGCAGGGGAGCATGGAAGGGGATTTGCTGTTGTAGCTGATGAGATTAAGGAACTGGCGGAAAGGACCGCATTTTCAACTCAGGAAATATCCTCTCTTATACAATCAGTCCAGGAAGAGGTTATGAGTACTGTGGAGGCGATGGAAAGAGGGATGCGATATGTTGAGGAAGGATTTGAACTTTCAGAAAAAGCAGCAGGTGCTTTAAATCAGATACTGGCAAGTTCTAAAAAATCTTCAGAGATGGCTTTTTCGATAGAACGCACAACTGCCGAGCAGTCAAAGGCTATCAGACTGGTCAAGAATTCAATGGAGAACATAAAGAGCATGACAGGTATGATCGCAAAGGCAACTTCCGAACAGACAAAAGGTGCCGCTCTTATAGTCAACGCTACAGTAAAGATGAGAGATAATTCTTTACATGTCAAAAAGGCCACTGATGAACAGTCAGCAAACAGCCAGCATATTACGAAGGCTATAGGGATAGTGTCTGATAAAAGTCAGGTAATCCTGCAGGCAATTTATGAGCAGAGGAGGGGCTTATCTCAGATATGGGATTCCATGGAAAGAATAAAAGACCTTCCTAAGGAGGACCGTGACCTTGCTTACAGTATTAATGACTCGTTAAGAGGACTTCTCAGTGACACAGAGCTTATCGATGCTGAGATAAAAAGGTTCAAGTTCTCTGAAGAAACGGGGAAAACAAAAAAGACATGATAAAAAGCATTTTTATTTTGCTGAATTCTGTTATGTTTATTTTATAAGTGGTGTTTTATTATGAGACAGGCATACTTAAAAGGGAGATGGAAGCATTAAAGTTTTAGGATTAAAGGCAGAGTAAAGTTTTTGAGAGGGCAGAATGGAAAAGTTTGCAGTTTTCAGGATAGGAGATGAGGTTTTCGGGATAAGCATCCACAGGGTCGTTGAGATACTGAATGCTCAGAAGACTTATTCGATTCCTGATTTGCCTGAATTTCTCTCCGGCGTTATTAATGTGAGGGGTGAGGTCATCCCACTGCTTGATCTCCGGCTTCGTTTTGCTGTTCACGGGTCCAGCAATAAAAGCCGCATTATCACTGTGCGCTGCGAAGGTGAGAAGATAGGACTGCTGGTGGATGAAATAGAGGAGATAATATCTCTTGCTCCTGAAGAGAAAAGCCTGCCTCCGGCCATATTCAAAGGCCTGAAGACTGAGTATCTGACAGGATTAGGAAAAAAAGACGGAAGAATTATCATACTCCTTAACCTCGACCGTCTGCTCACATCAGAGGAACAGATAATACTTTCGGCCTCATCAGATTCATTGAGGCGTGAGAAATCTGCAGTATCCATAGAGGGGAAAGATGCAGGAACTAGAAAGACTACTTGAGAGCCAGGATATTGAAATAAGGAGAGATGCGGTTGAGAAGCTGAAGGGCAGGCCTTCGGAGACAACCGCGGAGTTGCTTCTTAAGGCTATGAAGGACGTAAACTGGCGCGTGAGAAAAACTGCCGTTGAAATCCTGCTGGAGGAATATCAGATCGAGAAGTATGTAAATGGATTAATAAATCTCCTTTACTTAGATGACAATGCGGGTGCAAGAAACTCAGCCATAGAAGCCCTTATAAGATTGAATAAAAAAGCCACTCCGTTTCTAATGGAAGCTTTTAATACAGAAAACCGTGATGTTAGAAAATTCATTATCGATGTCCTCGGAGAATTCAGAGACAGAAAGGCGCTGCCTTTAATGCTCAATGCCCTTAAGGATGAAGACGACAATGTAAGGGCATCCGCAGTCGAGCACCTCGGCAAGATCGGCGAACCTGCTGTTGTGGATGCGCTTGTCGGGATACTTGAGAGCGGTGACCTCTGGACAGCTTATCCAGCTGCTGATGCTCTCGGAAGAATAGGCGACAGAAGGGCTCTTCCGTCTCTGATAAAAGCCCTTTCTGTTAAGACACTCAGAGAACCTGTGCTCAGGGCTCTCAGCAGGTTTTCAGACCCGGATACTCTCCGGAATATTATCCCTCTGCTCGAAGACACATCGAAGACTATACAGGAAGAAACATTGAAGACAATAAAAAATTTTTATCACAGTGGAGTTAAGGAAGAACTGATAGTAGAGCAGATAAAAAAGTTTTTTGGCGAGCGCGCTATTGATATGCTCGTATCTTATGCCTGGAGCAATAAGTCAGAGGTAAGGATTTCAGCGATACTTTTATTGGGTCTCATGAAGGATGAAAGGGCGCTTGCGCCTCTGCTTGAGCTCTCCGCAGAGGAGGATCTGTCAGAAGATGTGAAACGCGCGCTTGTGTTTATCGGCAGGCATAAACCTGAGTCTATACTCGCGCTTTTCAATATAATAAGCCCTTTTCAGAAGAGATTTATGTGCAGCGTTGCCGGTGAGATTGCTTCCCCTGTCTTTCATGACCTGTTCGAGAAACTTATTGATGATGAAGAAGGGCATGTAAGGTCTCTTGCCGCAATCGGTATCTCAAAATTGGAGGATATTAAGGCGGTAAAGGCTATTAAAAAACTTTTATCTGACCCGTATGAAGATGTACAGGAGGCGGCTGTTATTGCCTTATCTAATCTCAAAGAAGGGCTGTCAGTTGATGAATTTATTAAATCTCTCAGCAGTAAAGACCCTGTTATCAGGAAAAATTCTGTCCTGGTACTGGGTGAAATCGGCGCTGCTGATGCTGTACCAACAATCGGCTTTGCTCTCAAAGACGAAGATATAAATGTGCGCAGGGCTGTTATCAGGGCTTTGTCTCTGATAAAAACGGACGAATCCATAAGATATCTTAAGCTTGCGCTTACGGATGAAAATCCTGACATAAGGGCTTCGACGGCATTAAGTCTTGGCTCAAGCAAGAGAAATGATGTGCTTGAATCTCTCGTCCTTTTGCTTTCAGACGCGGATGATTCTGTCAGAGTGGCAGCTGTAAAGGCGCTGGGCGAATTGGGTGACAGGAATTCTATTCCAAACCTTGTGAAAATGCTTTCTGATACCAATGGATTTGTTGTGGCCGCTTCTATAGAGGCCCTTAGCACCATAGGCGGTGAGGCTGCAAAAGATGCATTGCTAAAGATGCTTTCTTCGCGGGATAAGGAAATAAGGAGAACTGCAATAAAGGCTCTTTCGCCTTTTGACGGGATTGAGGAAAGTCTTCTCAAGTTCCTGAACGACAGTGATTGGGCTACGAGGATGGCAGTTGTTGAGGTGGTTCGTCCAAGTGTATCAGGCAGGGCGAGAAGCGAATTAGAACTGCTTCTGGACAGAGAGGATGACCCTATTGTCAGAAGGGCGATAGAAGAGAAGCTTAATGTTTGACAGAGAAGAAATATTGACATTATCAGATGATGTCTTCAGGCTCCTGAGAGATCTCATAAAAGACTATTGCGGAATATATTTTGACGACGGTTCGAAACATCTCCTGGAGCGAAGACTCTCAAAAAGAGTGCAGACCATCCACCTGAATGACTTCAGGGATTACTACAGGCTTCTGTTATACGACAAGCGTAAGGACGAAGAACTG
>CAZBSJ010000045.1:4545-10327 GCA_964494165.1 uncultured Nitrospiraceae bacterium | reverse complement strand
TCTTTGACAGACTTTCTGAATCAAATGTATAATTCATTGAATATGAGATCAAAGCCTATTGTAGTCCTTATCATCCTATCTGTAATAACCGGGGTATCTGCGGGAGGATACCTTGCAATTGCAAAGGGAATCCCTTCCATAGGAGAGCTAAAGCAGTATAAACCAACTGCCGGCACAAAGATATACGCTGATGACGACACGCTCATAGCAGAGCTGAAGGTAGAAAAAGGCGTATTCGTGCCTTTAAGCAAGATGCCTCAGCATCTTATCAATGCAGTAATCGCTGTTGAAGACTCCAGGTTCTGGAAGCATAAGGGCATAGACTACATCGCTATCGGACGGGCGCTCCTTAAAGACATAATCCATGCTGAACTCAGAGAGGGAGGAAGCACTATAACACAGCAGCTGGCTAAGGTCGTATTCCTCACCCCTGAGAAGACCTTAACAAGAAAGATGAGAGAGGCAGCTCTTGCGATAAAAATGGAAAAAAATCTGAGCAAAAAAGATATCCTTGAGCTTTATTTGAACAGGGTATATTTCGGCCATGGCGCTTACGGCGTTGAGATGGCATCGAGTATATATTTTGGCAAGTCGGTGAGGGAGATAACCCTGCATGAGGCAGCTCTGATCGCTGCCCTAATTAAAGCGCCTAATACTTACTCTCCGTACAATAATCTCACACGGGCAAAGGACAGGCAGGAGCTTGTCCTTGCAAGGATGGAAGAGGAAGGCCTAATAAAAAAGACCGAGAGAGAAAAGGCGGTAAAACAGCCGTTGTACCTCTCCAGCATAAGAAAAGGGCTTGAGGCAAATAATTATTTTATTGAATATGTAAGAAAGCAGATAGAAGAAAAATACGGCGAGGAAAAAGTATACAAGGGCGGATTAAGGGTCTATACAACTCTTGACAGGTCAATGCAGGCTGCTGCCCAGCGCTCATTGCAGAACGGGTTAAGAGACCTTGATAAGAGAAGAGGCTGGCGCGGTCCGATAGAGCATAAAAAAAATATTAACATAAAAAAAGAGATGGAAAGCAAGGATGTGTACAATTCTGTTGTATCAGATGCGTCTGACATAACAACAGGCCTTGTACTTAAAGTAACCGACAAAGAGGCAATCGTTAAAACCAGAGGGGTTATAGGCAAATTATCTGTTAATGATGCTCTCTGGGCAAGCGTTATATTTGACACTAAAGCAAAAAAGACATCTTCGCTCAAAAATTTCAGCCTGACAAAGATACTCAAGCCCGGCGATGTGATCAAAGTCGGGATAAAGAGCTCAAAAGGCAAGGATGTATTTCTAACGCTTGAGCAGGACCCTGAAGTAGAAGGCGCAGTGGTTGCCATTGAGCAAAACACCGGTTTTATAAGGACGCTTATCGGCGGCTATGATTTTACGAAGAGTGAATTTAACAGGGCAGTATTTGCGCGTCGTCAGCCCGGCTCTGCATTCAAGCCGATTATATATGCAGCTGCCATGGACAATGGATTTACGCCTGCAAGCATAATAAACGATGAGCCTGTAACCTATACAGGCGGCCAGAAAGGAGCCTGGACGCCATCGAATTACGACGATAAGTTTTACGGCCCGACAAGATTACGGGATGCCTTGGCTTATTCAAGAAACGTTGTCACTGTAATACTTGTCGATACCATGGGAATCAGTAAGGTAATCGATTTTTCAAGAAGATTGGGGATAGAATCAGAATTGCCAAGAAATCTTAGTCTGGCGCTGGGCAGTTTAAGCATGACGCCATTGAATCTTGCATCTGTTTACAGCGTATTTGCCAACAACGGGGTAAGAATAAAACCGACTGCGATTAAATACATAACTGATTCGAACGGAAAGATACTTGAAAGCTATGAATCAACAAGCGAACAGGCAATAAGCCCGCAGACATCATTTCTGATAACATCCATGATGAAGGACGTCATAAATTACGGTACCGGCTGGAGGATTAAGGCATTGGGCAGGCCTGCGGCAGGGAAAACAGGAACAACGAATGAGTACAGGGACGCATGGTTTGTAGGCTATACCACAGGACTTACTGCATGCGTTTGGGTAGGGTTTGATGATGTAAGACCGCTGGGCTCTCAGGAGACAGGCGCTAGGGCAGCATCCCCAATATGGCTTAATTTTATGAGATCTGCCATAGTCGGCTATGAACCTCTTGACTTTACAGCCCCGGAAGGTATAGTAGAGTATTATATAGACCCGGCATCGGGGTTACTGGCTGAGGATGATGCAGCAGGCGCGGTAAAGGAATACTTTAAGGAAGGCACTCAGCCGACACAGTATTCTTTTTCTCCGTCGACACTGGACAAAAGGGATATATTCAATTTAGACTTTGATTAGCATATTTTAAAAGGAGGGGTTATGAAAAGAAGTGTCTTATTTCAGGCAGCAGTAAGGTTCTTGGTTGGTCTCATTTCTATTATCATTATAGTTTCTTTTGCCTTTGCGCAGGAATCCTCTTACGATATGGCTATAGAGTCCTATGTTAAAAAAGATTTTGAGACTGCCGTGAAATATCTCAAGGAATACGTAGCTGTAACGCCAGATGCCAAGGCTTACTATCTTTTAGGATACGCAAGCTATAAGATAAATAACTTTGAAGAATCAGCAAGATTTTTCAAAGAAGCATATCTTATTGACCCTGAGTTTGATCCGGGCACAATAAAATTTGTAGAAAAACAGTAACAGCCTGAAAGTCTAAAAGAAAGTTATTTCTTCGCGGCTGCAAGGGACTTCTGGGCAAGTTTTTTGGAAATGTAAACCACGCAGTCCTCGCAGAGTTTTCCTCCATTCTTGTTGCATACCATTGCATTCAGTTCCCAGCAGGGCTTTGTCTTGTCTATGAAAGCTGTACACTTTTGTTTTCTCTCATCTGAGCATTGAGTTATTTCCCAGCAGGGCGCATATTCGAGCAGTTTTTTAATGCCTTCAATGCTTATTTTCTTGTTGTGAATCAGATCCCTCAGGCACTTAAGCCATTTGATATCATTTTCCGAGTAAAACCTGTTTTTGTTCCTGCGGGCAGGCTTCAGAAGCCCGTGTTTCTCATAAAGCCTTAAGGTCTGGTCTGTTGTGCCAATCAGCTCAGCCACTATCCCTATGGGATACAGCGGCATCTCCTTTTTTTCTTCTTCAGTGAATTCTTTTTTCATTGTAAAAGCTCCATTTCTCCCCAAAATTATTTTATTTTAACACACGATTAAGTCATTTGGTAATATTATTTATCAGGAGATTTAACCCATTGAAATATAAGGAGTTTATGATTCAGATTATATAAAAATCTTTCCGCGGTTAAGGATGTTTTTCTGATCAAAAAGGCGTTTAATGCCCTTCATAAGTTCGAGATCATGTTTCTGCACTTCCATGCCCAGATATTTTGCCTTAGTTATACCGATGCCGTGCTCTCCGGATATTGTCCCGCCAAGGCTAAGAGTTATAGAAAATATATCTTTTACAAGGGCTTCTGCTCTCTGATATCTTTCTTTGTCTTTTTTATCCGCCATTATATTTACATGGATATTCCCGTCACCGGCGTGGCCGAAATTCACTATTTTTATGCCGCTTCTTTCCGAGAGATTTCTGAGTTCAATGAGCATCTCAGTGATTTTGTCTCTTGGGACAACAATATCCTCATTTATCTTTGAAGAGTTTAAGTTGTAAAGCGCCGGAGATATTGAACGCCTTGCTTCCCACAGCTTCTCACGGGCAATACTATTCTCAGCCATCTTTACTTCTGCGCCCAATGAGTGGCAGATGTCTGCAACTTTCTCTGCCTGCTTTGTAATTGCAGAGGGCTGGCCGTCAAGTTCTATCAGGAGCAGGGCCTGTATGTTTTTGGGTATGCCTATCGGTTTAAAATTCTCAACAGCCGCAATCGTCTCAGCATCCATGAATTCAAGGGTCCTTGGTATTATCTTTGATGCTGTTATCTTTGATACAGCCGTGCCTGAAGCCTCAAGATTGCTGAAGAGCGCCAGCAGAGTAATAATCTCTTCAGGCAATGGGAGTATCTTCAGTCTTATTTTTGTGAAAACAGCAAGGGTGCCTTCTGAACCGGTGAGGAGTCTTGCAAGGTCATACCCAACAACTCCTTTGGCAGTTTTAACTCCTGTATTTATTATCTTCCCGTTAGGCAGAACCCCTTCTATTTCCATCACATAGTCTCTTGTCACTCCGTATTTAACAGCCCTGGGTCCCCCTGCATTTTCAGCAACATTGCCTCCGATTGTGCAGAAATTCATGCTTGCAGGGTCAGGGGGATAAAAAAAACCAGAATGCTCAAGTTCGCGCTGAAGTTTGCCGTTAATCATTCCGGGCTCGACAATGACATTAAGATTATTGGCATCTACTTCTATAAGCCTGTTCATTTTTTCGAAACTCAGGACTATAGAATCATGCAGCGGGATTGAACCTCCGGTCATGCCTGTGCCTGCTCCCCTTGGGGTTACCGGAACTCCATTGTCATATGCAATCTTCATTATCCGCACAACATCTTCCGTGGTCTTGGGCCATGCTACTGCAGAAGGCCGGCCTTCATAACCTGAGGCATCAAATCCATAACAGACCATGTCCTCAGGTTCATATGATATTTTTATGTCCGGTAAAGAATCAAAAACTCTGTTGATAGACTTACTCTGCGTCATTTTAATTTATATGTCCCCTGGGAATTATTATGGCAGAGAGCCAATGCAAGGGCATCAGCGCTGTCTTTTGAAAGTCTTGTGTTTAAATCAAGGATGTTTGATACCATCTTCTGAACCTGGTGTTTCTCTGCCCTTCCATAACCTACTATGGCCTTTTTAACTTCTAGCGCGCTGTATTCATAAACCGGAAGGCCGCAGTTCGCTGCAACAACAAGCACTGTTCCTCTGGCCTGGCCGAGTATTAAAGCAGCCTTAATGCCCTTGGCAAAAAAGACCTTCTCTACAACAACTTCATCAGGCGAATATTCTTTTATTACATCTGTCAGACCGTCAAAGAGCTCCTTAAGCCTGATGTTTAGCGGGTTCTTTGCAGACAGCAAAATCCTTCCTGAAGCAACGTATGCTGACTCGCCGGTTATTTTTTTAGCGATGCCGTCAGATGCAGTCCTGATGAGTCCGTAGCCGCATATAATGCTTCCGGGATCAACACCAAGTATGATTCTGGATTTATCTCTTCCTTGGTACTTCAAACAGAATCTCTTCCACCATCTGACAAATTACATGGCCGAGGGTTATATGTGTCTCCTGAATCCGCGGGGTATTATCAGAGGGAACAACAAATGAATATGTGGCCTTTGAAGCAAACCTTTCTCCTTTTGTGCCTGTTAAAGCAATAGTCTTCATCTTTTTTTTCTTTGCTGCTTCCATTGCCTTAAGAACATTGCCGGAGTTTCCGCTGGTGCTGATCGCAAGCACAAGGTCGCCCTCTTCTCCTATGGCCTTTATCTGTTTAGAAAAAATCTCTGAGAAGTCATAATCATTCGCAATGGATGTTATAACTGCGACATCAGTGTTCAGCGCTATTGCAGGAAGAGGCGGCCTCTCCTTTTTGAACCTGTTTACGAATTCGGCTGCTATATGAGAGGCATCAGTAGCGCTTCCGCCATTTCCAAAAAGAATAAGTTTCTTCCCGTCATTAAAGGCATCGGCTATTGCCTTTGATACCTCGATTATTGCGTCAACATTATCCTTAACAAATTTTTCCTTAACGCTTATGCTTTCTTCGAAAGCCTTCAGGATCTTGTCTTGCATGATTTTAGAACCTTTCAGTGGGATTTGTATTA
>CAZBSJ010000045.1:2950-4445 GCA_964494165.1 uncultured Nitrospiraceae bacterium | reverse complement strand
ATCGAGGCCAGGATCACTCTTATTAGTGTGACCATCATCGCTGCCTTAAAGCCATAAAGCACTAATGTTGTCAATGTGATTATATTTGCTACGCCAAACTTAAACCATGGAATCGGGGTAGGCAAAAGGCTTTCAAAACTATGGATTGCGATAGCATATGCGGACAGGATAGCTATGCGGTATTTATCTTGTGACTGCATCCAGAACTTTATTTTCTTTCTCTTCTGTTAATCCTGAGCTTTTCTCATCACTTCCAACGATCACGACAACCCTGTTAGGAAGGCATACAATAGCGCCCCTGTCTATCCAGCCGTTGTGAATACAGGTCTTATTGGGGCAGGCCGACTCTGTAATACTGACTTTCCTGTCTCTTATCTCAACTACTGTAGCGCCATTTACTCCATCAACACGGACAATCTTTTTAGCATTCAAAGGCAGTCTGTAAACAGTTTTTCCGTCTACCTCAATTCTCACGTCTTTCCCTTGCGGAAAGGCCCTTTTTACAAAGATAAATCCTGACACACATAGCAGGATTATAGCGATAATAAGCAGCCTGTCTGCAATGGTAGTCAGCTCAGTTATGTCTCTTAATCTCAATCTTCCCTCTCAAATCAGATGTTATATGAATCATGCCCTCCTTATCAACCATAAAGCCGCTTATCTTATTTTCCTCAAGGAGTTTTATTCCTTTTTCGTACCCGATTATAAATATTCCGGTTGATAAGGGATCTGCGATGGCTCCATCCTTTGTTATGATGCTTACACTCTGACCCGAGTCAGCAGGGTAGCCGGTCTTTGGATTAAGCAAGTGATGGTAGCGCTTGCCGTCCTCAATAAAATACCTCTCGTAATCTCCTGATGTCGATATTGCCATATCAGTTAATTCCATGACTGCAATTATCTCGTCGTCTGGACCCTTTTGCCGGGGATTTTTTATGCCTATCTTCCAGGGCCTGCCGTCTGGTTTCAGGCCAAAGGACTTAATATCCCCTGCAATTGAGACAAGACCTGATTTAATGCCGTTTTTCTTTAATTCCTCGACAGCCTTATCAGCAGCGTATCCCTTTGCTACGCCTCCGAGGTCAATCTTCATATTATTTTTTTTCAGATAGACTGTTGATCCGGCTTTATTGATTGCTATAGATTTATAACCTACAAGATGAAGCCGTGACTTGATTTTCCTGTCATCAGTTTTCTTTTTATCATGAAAATCCCATAATTCCATCACCGGTCCGATAGTTATGTCAAAGCGTCCTTCTGTTAATTCAGATATTTGTATTGCCTTTTCAATTACCTCCATTGTCTCAGGTGATACCTTTACCGGATTTGTTCCGGCATTTCTGTTTATCCCGGATACTTCACTCTTATCAGAATAAAAGTTAAGCAGGCCCTCTATTTTTTCTATCACAGTAAAAGATTTATCTATCGCCTTTTCAGCATTGCTGTCTGAATCCGTAACAACGGTTATTGTTACAACCGTGTCCATAAGCATCTT
>CAZBSJ010000045.1:0-2850 GCA_964494165.1 uncultured Nitrospiraceae bacterium | reverse complement strand
AAGACCTTATCCTTCTTAGGTACACATGCCACTACAGCAAAGAGCAGGGCTAAGACGAATAGCAATAAAGCACATCTGATAACTTTTGACTTATAATTTTCAACTCTTAATTTCATAATTCTCATGCCACTCTTGTTCTGCCATTGTCTGAAAGTTTTTCCTTCAAAAACATCCCTGTGTATGATTCAGGATTCAAGCTTACCTCTTCCGGGGTGCCGCTTGCAACAAGACTGCCCCCTTCTTCTCCGCCTTCCGGTCCCAAGTCTATTATATGATCCGCTGATTTCACAACATCAATATTGTGCTCTATCACAACAACGGTGTTGCCTAAGTCTACCAAACTATTTATTACATTCAATAGCTTTTGTATGTCTGCAAAATGAAGTCCTGTGGTAGGCTCATCAAGCAGATACAGGGTGTTGCCTGTTGCCCTCTTCCCGAGTTCTTTTGAAATCCTTATCCTCTGGGCCTCTCCTCCTGAAAGCGTTGTTGCTGACTGGCCCAGCTGTATATAACCAAGCCCAACCTCTTCAAGTATTTCAAGCCTCTGCCTTATTAATGGTATCGTTCCAAAGAAATCAAGCGCCTCTGATACTGTCATCTGAAGGACCTCGGATATATTTTTATCCTTATATTTTATCTCCAGTGTTTCTTTGTTATACCTTTTGCCTTTGCATACATTGCACTGTATATAAACATCAGGCAGAAAATGCATCGCCATTTTTAGTATCCCTGCACCATGGCATGACTCGCACCTTCCCCCTGAGACATTAAAACTAAATCTGGAAGCTGAATATCCCCTTACCCTTGAATCCTGAACCTGCGCAAACAGGTCTCTTATGTAAGTAAACAGTCCTGTATAAGTTGCCGGATTAGACCTCGGAGTTCTGCCCAAAGGAGACTGGTCAACGCATATAACGCGGTCTATCTTTTCAATCCCTGATATCTCTTTGTGTCTGCCGGGGACAAGCTTGCTGTCATACAGCTTATTTGCAAGAGTCTTGTAGAGTATCTCGAATATCAGAGTGCTTTTCCCGGAGCCAGAGACCCCTGTCACGCAAGTAAATACACCCAGAGGTATCTTCACATCAATGTCCCTGAGATTAAATTCTGAAGCGCCTGAGATTTTTATATGATCCTTTTCTATTCTTCTCTTTAAAGGAACCGGTATTGTCATTTCGCCTTTAAGGTATCTGCCTGTCAAAGAGTTTTTGTCTTCCTCTATCTGTGCCGGCGATCCTTCAGCAACTATCCACCCGCCGCGCTGACCTGCTCCGGGTCCCATATCCACGACATGGTCTGCCCATCTTATTGTCTCCTCGTCATGCTCTACGATGATGACTGTATTGCCGTCATGTTTGATTGCAGAAAGACTTTCAAGAAGCTTTTTGCAGTCTTTTGGATGGAGACCGATGCTTGGCTCATCAAGCACATAAAGAACGCCTGTTAAGGAAGAACCCATCTGTGTTGCGAGTCTGATTCTCTGTGCCTCGCCCCCTGAGAGAGTGAGAGACAGCCTGTCAAGCGTCAGATATCCCAGGCCAACCTTATTAAGAAAGGACAGCCTGTCCCTTACCTCCTTCAAGACCCTGAAAGCTATTATCTGCTCTCTCTCTGTAAGTTTTAATTTGTTTATAAACTCCGCGGCATCATCAACTGACAGTTTCGAAAATTCAGATATGTTCATATCCTGTATCTTTACGCTTAAGGCCTCTTTTCTGAGCCTCATGCCCTTACAAGCCTTGCATGAATTCAGGTGACTTATATCTTCTTCATCTACAACTCCGAATTCACCAAAGTGCGGTTCTTCGTCAATCTTCAGTCCCTTGAATCCGAAATCAAAACCAAGCCCCTCGCACTTTGGGCAGGCACCGTATCTGCTGTTAAAAGAAAAAAATCTTGGATTAATCTCAGGATAACTTATCCCGCAATTCGGACATGCCATCGTCCTGCTGAACGGTATGTCTTTGTTTTCATCCAGCAGATTTATAATTACTGTATCCGAATATTTGAGGGCTGAATCAATCGCATTTTTTATCTGCCTTTCTGCACCCGGCTTTGTTATAAGCCGGTCTACGACTATCTCTATTGTATGCCGCTGTTGTTTCTTGAGCTTTATATCCTCAGTGAGATCTATCATCTTTCCGTCTATCCTTGCCCTAACAAAACCGTCGCTTAGCATCTCAGCCAGCTCTTTTTTATATTCTCCCTTTCTGTCCCTGACAATGGGAGCAAGTATCTGCATACGCGTACCCTGGGGAAAAGCCATAACAGAATCTATGATATTCTGCGCCTCCTGTGTTGAAATCAGAGAGCCGCACTGGTAACAGAATGGCTTTCCTATCCTCGTATAAAGCACACGCATGTAGTCATATATCTCTGTGATGGTACCAAGCGTGGAACGCGGACTTTTGGTGACCGTCTTCTGCTCAATCGCAATTGAGGGGGAAAGACCTTCTATAAGATCTACGTCAGGCTTCTGCAGCTGTTCAAGAAACTGGCGCGCATATACTGACAGACTTTCTACATAACGCCTCTGCCCTTCAGCATAGATTGTGTCGATCGCCAACGATGACTTGCCTGAGCCTGAGGGGCCTGTGATAACCGTTATTTGTTCCCTTGGGATGGATATATTAATGTTTTTGAGGTTGTGCTCGCGGGCACCTTTTATGACGATAAAGTTCTGCATATTAAAGCTCTGAACAGTATTTTGCCTTTATGAATCAGATGCTTCTGAAAAGGCAACTTTTACTATAACTGAAATGAGAGTTTCCTTTCAAACGCAGAACAATAAAAGGGCCTGCGTCATAAAGTGGGGTTTTCGAGAAAAGTATTTTTTTATGCTATAAT
>CAZBSJ010000044.1:2631-10436 GCA_964494165.1 uncultured Nitrospiraceae bacterium | reverse complement strand
AAAAAAACATTAAGGGAGGTTTGTAAGTGAAAAAGAAGTTAATATTTATGGCGCTCTTCTTCAGCCTGATCATAACAGGATGCGCATCTCCGCCCAAGAAGGCAGAGCATGGCCCTGTGTTTTATCCTGAGCCGCCTGAGCTGCCGCGCCTTCAATACCTCAGGTCATACACCGGCTCTCAGGACATAGAGGCCGGCAAAGGCGCTTTTGAAAAATTCGTAACCGGAGATCAAGACCGCTTTAGCAGGCTTGACAAGCCGTACGGAGCAGCGATCCACGAGGGAAAGATATATGTTGCAGACTCAAACAGGACGGTAATGGTGTTTGACCTTGAAAAAAAGACCTTTGACAAAATGAAAGGCGCTCAGGGGCCCGGCAAACTCATACAGCCGTTGAACATATTCATTGAGAAAAACGGCACCAAGTATGTGGCAGACCCTGTCAGAGGACAGGTGGTCGTTTTCGACAGTAATGACAAGTATGTTGCTGCTTACGGCACTAAAGCACAATGGAAACCAGTGGACGTTGCTGTTTACGGAGACAGGCTGTACGTAGCAGACATGAAAATGGGCGACATTTGGGTTATGGATAAAGCTTCCGGCGAAACGCTTAAGAGATTCGGAGCGGCGAGGAAAGACAGGGAGCCTGAACACTGGCTCAAGTTTCCGACAAACATCACCTTTGACCCGCAGGGATATTTATATGTTGCAGACGCAGGCAGATTCCAGATAGTAAAGTTGGACAGGGACGGCCACTTTCTTGATGCCGTAGGAGAGCTTGGAGCCAATTTCGGCTCTTTCGCAAGGCCGAGGGGCGTAGCAACCGACAAAGCGGGGCGACTGTACGCAGTGGACGCTGCATTCGACAATGTACAGCTGTTCGATAAGAACGGCCGATTTCTCCTGTTCTTTGGAAAGGCAGGCAGAAACCCGGGAGACTTGTTCCTCCCTGCAAAGGTCATAATAGATTACGATAATGTCAAATATTTCCAGAAGTATGCCGACCCGAACTTTGAGATGGAGCATCTCGTAATTGTGGTAAGCCAGTTCGGTGACAGCCTTGTAAATATATACGGGTTCGGCAAGGAAAAGGGCAAAAAATACATGGCAGACGAAGAACTCGAAAAAATGCTCAAAGAAAAACTTACAAAGTTCAAAGAGACCAAGAGCCCTGAAAAAACATCTGAGATGGAGCAGGAAGTGGCTAAATAAATTCAAACTTAAAAATGAAAAATTAAAAAGTACAGACAGTGCATAATACGCAAGCACAACCAGTGTAATAGTAAATTTAAAATGCAAAGTGAAAAATTAAAAAATACAGAGCAAAATTCAAAATCAGATATAAAGCTAAGAGCATACCGATTTGCCCTAAACATAATAAAACTTATTGACGCTCTGTCAAATTGCAGGGCCAATCTAATAATCGGAGATCAGTTGCTAAGAAGCGCTACAAGCATTGGAGCCAATATTATTGAAGCTCAGGCTGCAAGTTCAAAGAAAGATTTTAAGAACTTTCTAAATCATGCTCTGAAATCATCAAATGAGACAAAATTTTGGCTTGCCCTCTTAAGAGATTCAGGGAAGGAAACACCAGACAAAATAAATCCAATGTTAAATGAAGCTAAAGAATTAGCAAACATACTTGCATCGAGCATATTAACCCTGAAAAGCAAGGCTCTTTGAGTTTTGAATTGAAATTTTGCATTTTAAATTTTTATTTTTGAACTATGAGATGGATAGCTATTATATGCGTCTTGATATTAACAACAACCATGCTCTATGGCTGCGGAGACCCTGCGACAAAATACAAGCTGATGAGTTTTTTCTTTGACGGAGTGCCGCATCCTGATGCAGAAAAGGCGAAACAGTCAGAAATACAGGCCCGGGCTGAAAACAGCTCCGGAAAAATAACTCTGAAAAAATACGGTGAACACGGCCCCTTTGCCGCAAAGCTTTGCGAAGGATGCCACGCAAGAGGCGCTACCAACAGGCTTATAATGCCGGTGGAGGCACTATGCAATAATTGTCATGTGCTGCGTACAGGCACAAAAAATGTCCATGGCCCGATTGCAGGGGGCGGATGTATTGTGTGTCATGAGCCTCACGGTTCAGGTTATCCGTTTCTTCTCGTCTCTGAACCCCAGGATTTTTGCCTGTACTGTCATAAAAAAGATGATGTGCTGAAAAACCCTGTTCATTCTGATGCAGAACTGCAATGCACAACCTGCCACGACGCTCACATGTCTGATAATGAGTTTCTGCTGAGATAACTCCTCCACTTGACTTAATTAACTCCCCCTGCCCCCTCTTATGTTAAGAGGGGGTGTGGGGGGAGTTATGGTAAGAGGGGTATGAGGGGGTTATGGCAGTTGTTGCCTCCCCTTAAGATAAGGGGAGCCTGCCTGTCCGGTAGGCAGGGTCGGGAGGGGTTATGAGATGAGGAATAATTTCACTTTAAGATAAGAAGAAATTTGGAGGGAGTTATAACAGAGGTGATCAAAGGAAATTATCAGGGAAACAGCATGCGCAAATTTACATATAACGCCCCGATACTTAAACATCGGCGTCAAGAACTCAGGCGTAATCAGACAGAGGCAGAAAGAACTTTCTGGATGCATGTAAGAAACAAGCGATTCTATGGAATGAAATTTTTTCGTCAGTATAGTTTAGGCCCTTATATTCTGGACTTTTATTGTCCAACTCTTAAGCTCGCTATAGAATTAGACGGAGGACAGCATACTGAGGATGCTTGTCTGGAATATGATGCTGTCCGCTCAGAGTATCTGAAAATACAGGGGATTGACATTATGCGGTTCTGGAACCATGAGGTATTGAATAACATTAATGGCGTTTTAACCAAGATAGCGGAAAAAATAACTCCCCCTTCCCCCTCTTAAGATAAGAGGGGGTGTGGGGGGAGTTATGGAATGGGTCATATAACCCTGCTTATTTTTTCCCCCGGCAGTATTAGGGAAACGTTAAAAAAATCTCCCTGCCTTGACAGACATAATCTTTTGTTTTTAAAGCATTTTTTTTATATTTCTAATCTGTTGCAAAATTTCTTAACAATGGCATAAGATTTGCATATTTAAACTAAAAGGGTCTGGGAAAAAACTATAAGGAGGCTTTTTATGTCCTAATACCCTCAATGTCCTCTGCGGATATTGTTGTGTGCAAGACAAAAACTGATAAGAGGGGAATTTTATCCAAGAAAGTGAAATGCATAAAAGAATGCATCTGTACAATATTTTTGTGCGCAATTGGAATTATCCTGGCACCTTCATTTGCTTTCTGCGACGCAACCCGCTTTATTCCGCGAATCTATTACTATTCCGGGGAGCTGGAGATAGACGCAAGGAACGAACATCGTGCTGAGAAAACTCCGTCCCAAACATTTAAGACACGCGACACAACTTTAATAGAAAGCCTTAACCTCTCTGTATTAAGCTACGTCTACCACCCAAGATTTATAACCCTCAACTTAAGCCTTTCAGGCGGATTAAGACACAACTGGTATCAAACAGATAATTTTTCTTCATCAAGAACATCCTCAGCACGGAAATATAATTTCAGGGTAAGGATACTGCCCGAACATCCGTACAGCCTGGAGCTTTTTACAATGCGCTACAGCCCCTTTGTTTCAGGGAGGCGGATCAAAGGCACGCAGACTGATATTTTTTCAAAGGGAGCGCTTTTCTTTTACAAGAAAAACCGCCTTTTCTTTAATACCTGGTATGTGACAAACACAATCGATATGAGGCAGTCAAAATCAGACTCCAAAACTTACGGCATCAACGGTACGTATTTTTTAGGTCCGAGTTCAACAACAGCAGGGTATTCGAAAACAGAATCAAAAACAAAAGGCAGCCTGAGAGGCATCACAGAGTCTTATAATCTCAATAATCAGTTAGGTTCAGCACCGGTTAGTTTCATCAGCAGCATCAGCCTGACAAAATGGTCGCAGGAACTGCAGGAGTTCCAGGACCTCGACAATCAAACCCTTACATGGGTCGAGGCGTTAAATGTGTCCCTGCCGGGCAACCTGGCATGGAGTGCCCGTTACAGATACAACGAATATAAACAAAAAGGAAAAGAGCCGGAAACTGAAAACAAAGTAGGCCTGACTGTGAGCCACCTGCTATATCAAAGCCTTTCAACAAACTACACAAAAGAATTTGAATTCATAAAAACCGGAAGTCGGGGGAAAATCGAGACCATAACTGACAGTTTAAGCATGTCATATACAAAAAAGACGCCTATAGGGACGCTCCGGACAGGCTTCGACTATCAGACCTCTCTGTCAGAAAGAACAGACAGTCCTGAAATCAACGTCACTGAAATTCACGATTTCTATGTCGTGGAAGCCCGCGGCGGCATACTGCAACTTAGGAACAGGCCGATAGTTGACGAAACCGACATCACCATCAGGATTTTCAATACTTATCTTATACGAGATGAACACTTTATTGTCCTTGATAAGGCAACCGCAGAGATACTTATCATATATCTTCCGGATGAAATATACGACATAATATACTCCGGCGATTCAGAGCCTGTGGCAAAATATTATGTTTCTTATATCCTGCCGGGCGACGTGAAACTGAGAAGAACCACATTCTCTTACAATGTAAGGCTGAATCTTTTTAAAAATCGCGTCAGTCCTTACTATATCTACAGAAAAACCACAGAGGAAGTGCTTTCAGGATCTCTGCCGTATGAACAAATAGAGAACGCTCCTTCCCACACCATAGGCGTTGATATTATGTCGCGAGACCTGCCGGTTGCAATCTCAGGATATGTGCAGAGGGTTTATTCGCCTGTAAGCCCGTCGCTGTCGTACAGCGCTACATTAAAATACCACAAAAGTCTTGATATGACCACCCACTTCTCTTCATCAGCAACTTACACCAAAACCAGTTTTTATAAAGGGACGGGCACAAGTTCGTACTCTTATTCAAACTATACTTTAACAGCCAGACTGCAGAGATACATCCCGAGGAAAAAGCTCAGGATGGGTATCACCGGCTCTTTTTCACGCACAGAAGGCAGTAGAATAACCAGCAATATTTATTCATTAACCGGAAATCTCTCATGGAAAATACAGAAGTTGGAGATAGACCTGTCCGCGAGATTAAGACATGCGGACAGCTACAGGAGAAGTGTACTGGCATCCTCAGTCCATCTGAATGTAAAGAGAAAACTGTTCTGATGCCATTCTGATTCAAAACACGCAGGATGGAAACAGGATAATAAATGCCGCAAATGCAAAAATTTTGAGGATGTAATAAAATATGGATTGTCCCAAAAGCTTTTGGGATCCAAAACCAAAGAAATCAACCTGACACAGGAGGAAAACGAGAATGAAAAAATTGTTTGCAATAATATGCACAATTTTGGCGGTCCACACTTTTAACGAGAACACCGCGCTTGCATTTGGAAATATGGGCAGATCTGGAATGCCCGGACAGGAAAGCGGGCAAGAAGCAGAAATGTCTGAAGAAGAAATTGCACGGATTAAACAGGCAAAAAAGCAGGGAATGGAAGAGGCAAAGAAGGTTGTTGTCGCGAAAGTCAATGGCGTTCCAATAACAATGTATTCTGTCGTGCAGATGATGAATCGCATCGGCCGCCAGACGGTTCAGCAGGGCGCGCCGACCCCTGAAGAGATCGAGAAAGTCAAGCAGACAGCCGTTGAGAGATTAATATTTCAGGAACTCGCTTACCAAAAGGCAAAAGAAACCGGCTTAAAGGCGGATCCTCAAAATATTGACAATGCGCTGTCCAATCTCATGGAAAACCTGGGCGACAATGAAGATGCTTACAAAAAATTTCTTGAAGATGAGATGCTGACAGAAGATGAACTAAAGGCAGCCATAGAAAAAAGCCTTGTTCTGCAATTGATATTTGCAAAGGAAGTGGTTGAAAAGGCAAAGGTAAGCGATGAAATGATAAGGGAAGAATATAACAAGGAAAAATCCAGATTTCTGCTCCCGGAAAAAATGCAGGTCATTGACGTATTATTCATAGAAAAAAAAGACGAAATGAAAAATGCAAAAAGAATTTTACAGATGATAAAGGCAGATAAGGATAAGGACCCATGGAATCTCGTTCTCGACGGCACATTTATCGTAAGGCATTACGATATCAAGAAAGACAGGGACCAGCTGCTTTACGAGGCCGCAAAAAAAGTTAAGCCGGGTTCGCTCTCAGGAATCATCAAAGCGAATGACGGCCTTCATATCATCAAGATGGTAAAGCATGAACCCGAGCGGTATGCCACGTTAGATGAGGCAAGGGGTTATTTTGAAAAAAAGCTCATTGTTGAAGCACAGGCGAAAAGACTTCAGGAATGGGAAACTGAGATGAGAAAGGAAGCAAAAATAGATATATTGGAATCAGAAAATAAGGATGACAGCGGTAAAAAGCCGGAAGAGAAAAAACAGGATTAGAGCAAAAAAATTAAAGAGGTAAAATAAAAAATTGCAGAGCAAGATTCAGGAATTGCAATTTCGTTTTTTTGATTTTGTTTTCTTGAATTAAAAAGGAGCAGGATTGGTGAAAAAAATAACGCACATATTTTTGGTATTGTTTGCGGCCTCGATAGTCACCGGCACGATTGCTTTTGCTTTTCCGGGCAGCAAACCGAAAAAGGCCGAGCCATCTGATGCTGGGGGACAGCATCAGATGCCTGCGAACATAAGCCACGGGATGGAGAAAGCAAAAAATATCATAGCTGCGCGCGTAAACGGCACAGAGATTACAATGTTTTCAGTTCTTAAAATGATGCGCCGCATTGCTTCAACACAGGGAGACAGCGCTTCGCAGAAGACCCCCGACGAAATTAAACAGGAAGCTTTAGACAGGCTGATATTTCATGAGCTGGCTTTTCAGAAGGCCCAGTCCGATAAAGTTATAATAGACAAAAAAGAAGTTGATAACGCCCTTTCCAGCATTAAGACGCGGCTTAAAGGAGAAGCCGGGTACAATAGATATCTTGAGCGGGAAATGCTCACAGAAAAAGAATTAATGCATGAAATTGAAAAGAGCCTGCTGCTGGAGAAAATATTCTCGGCAGAAGTCATTGAAAAAACTGTCATATCCGAAGATGAAATTGTTAAGGCATATGAGCAGAACAAATCAGATTATAAACAGAACGAAAAAATGTTGTTTACGGACGTAGTATTCTTTCTCGATATCAACAATCCTTCTTCACTTACAGCAGCCGAAAACACGCTCAGAAAAATAAATGAAGAACCGGATAAAAACCCTCACAACCTATCGCAAGATGAAAGCTTTGTGGTCAGAGACGTGGAAATTAATAACGAAAAGGACAAGGAAAGAGAAAGAGAGCTGTACGAGACAGCAAAAACCCTTAAAAAAGGCGCTGTTTCAGATGTGATCTTGACTTCAGACAGCCTGCATATCATCAAACTAGTTGAATATACGCCTGAGAAACAGTTTCAGCTCGAGGAAGTCAGGGATGTGATAAATAACAAGTTGCGGTCTCAGGCTCTGCAGAAAAGACAGCAGGATTGGGAAGCAGAGCTTAAAAAAAACGCAAAGATTGAGATAATTGAAACAGGAGAGAAAAAATAAAGAACCCTGCGGTAAGACCGCTGGGTATCAAACACCAAAAATTACAGTCATTCCCCGACCTGCCTGCCGGCAGGCAGGCTTGATTGGGGAATCCAGAACAAAGGAACTGGATTCTCTGGTCAAGCCAGAGAATGACATAATGTAACCATGTAGCAAGACTACAGGGAATTTACAAGTTAGATATTACAATTTTGAATTTGTTTAGGATTT
>CAZBSJ010000044.1:0-2531 GCA_964494165.1 uncultured Nitrospiraceae bacterium | reverse complement strand
TTTAGGATTTGTTCAGGATGAGGAAAAAACTATTTATATTGCTTTTGTCGGTTATGGCAATAACAGCCGGCTGTGCGTCAAAATGGACGATGCAAACCGAGTTCTCAAAAACAGAGCTCGCCTGGCCGAGCCCTCCAAACAAACCATGGATAAAGCATGTGCTTTCGATAAAAGGGTTCTCAGAACAGAACGCTCCGCTAAGGGCATTCTTTTACGGAACAGGCAATAATAATGTACAGAAGCCTGTCGCGGTTTCTGTCGGCAAAGACGGCAGGATTGCGATTGCCGACACTGACTGTAAATGCGTGCATCTTTATATTCCATCTGAACAAAAATATTCAAACATATTCAACGCTAAAGCTGACAGCCTTATTTCTCCCGTAGGAGTTGCTTTTGATGAAAACCTGAGACTCTATGTGTCAGATTCTGCCGCCGGTAAAATATTTGTTTATGACAAAGATAGCAGCTATCTATTTCAGACATCAAAAGCGGGAAGCGATTTCCTGCAAAGACCTACAGGCCTGACATACAACCAAAATGAAAAAATACTTTACGCCACAGATACGCTCGCCAATAAGATATACGCTCTGGACAAAAACGGGGCCCCCCTTTTTTCTTTCGGCCAGAGAGGAAACACGCATGGCAAATTCAATTTCCCGTCTCATATTTTCTGGTCGCCGTCTGGAGCGGTTTATATAACCGACTCGCTGAATTTCAGAATACAGATGTTTGATATAAATGGCAGGTTTTTAACAGAATTTGGCCGCCACGGGAATGGATCCGGAGACTTTGCAATGCCAAAGGGAATAGCCGCTGACAGCAACGGCATTATCTATGTTGCTGATGCCTTAATGGGAAATGTTCAACTTTTTGACAAAAAAGGCCGATTTCTTTTGACACTCGGCAGCCAGGGGGGTGGCGACGGTGAGTTCTGGCTGCCATCAGGCATATTTATTGCTGACAAAAAATTATATGTATGCGACTCTTTTAATCAAAGAGTGCAGCTTTTTGAGATTATAGGCGAACTGGACGATGAAAAAAAGATATAAGACCGGTATGATACATCATACTCTAAAGACCTGCTACAAAAAAACGAACCCCATATTAAACTGTCTATCCTTTTTTCTGCCCTTATGTTTATTTCTTTTTTCAATTGCATTTTTATTGGCGTACCTGCTATATCCACTTAATGCAATAGCAAAAACCGGGATAATCAACACTCCGCATAACCTCTCTGCAACAAAAATTCCCAGTGATACCTTGCAACCCCAGGCAGTGTCTGAGACCAGAATCTGCATTTTCTGCCATACGCCTCATAACTCATTTCCTCAAACACCACTCTGGAATAAGGAGCTAAAGCCTGAAAATTATGTTTTATATGAAAGCACCACCCTTTCTGTAACTCCGCTGCAGCCTGACGGGCCCACAAAACTTTGTCTAAGCTGTCATGACGGAACTATTGCGCTCGGCGCTGTATGGGCGCCGACGCAAATACTAACTTCTGATGGTCAGACAGGGCCGTGGACAACAACAATTGAAACAACCGGGGAGATTAGAGAAAGATATATTATTGGCACAGATCTCCGGGATGACCACCCGGTAACATTTCCTTATCCAACTACACATCCTGAGATTCGCTCAACACCGCCTTTGGATCTTGTCCTTTACGGGGGAGGCAATGTGCATTGCTCAACCTGCCATGATCCGCATGACAATACCTATGGTAAATTTCTTGCAAAAGATAATAAATATTCTGCGTTATGCACAAGTTGCCATAACAAAAATGGATGGGACTTTTCAACGCATAAGAGTTCCACTGCTCTCATATCCGCCCCTCTGCCCCGAATGGAATGGACGGGATGGAAAACGGTTGCAGAATACGGCTGCGAAGGATGCCACACTATGCATTCAGCACAGGGCAAAAGCAGGCTGCTTTATTATAACTTCGAGGAAATGAATTGTTATGCCTGCCACGCAGGAAACGTTGCAGTCAAAGATATTTACTCTCAGTTCCAAAAAACGTACAGGCATCCGGTCGAAGCAACCGCAATTGAAGTGACGGCAAATTATCATGATCCTATGGAACTGCTTCCGGTTACCAACCGTCATGCAGAATGCGTTGACTGCCATAATCCACACGCTTCAAACAACAGGGCTGCATCCCCACCCAATGTGTCAGGAAAACTCGAAAAAGTCACTGGAATTGACATGTACGGCGCTGTAAAGCAAACTGCACAATATGAATATGAGATCTGCTACAAATGCCATGCTGATACAGCTCCCTTTACACCATTTATAAACAGAGTTATCAATGAGACAAACACTCGATTTGAATTTGCCTTGAACAATCCATCTTATCATCCGGTTATGGGCGCTGGGCGTTCAGATGACGTTCCGAGTTTAAATCTCAACTACTCTACATCGAGCATCATATACTGCATGGATTGCCACGAAGGCAATGAGAGTTCAGCTATCGGCGGCACAGGACCGAGAGGGCCGCATGGTTCAGACTATCCTCCAATTTTAAGAGA
>CAZBSJ010000043.1:7118-10500 GCA_964494165.1 uncultured Nitrospiraceae bacterium | reverse complement strand
TATCATCGCATATCTTTTCTTCTTCCTGAACAATGCGTCTGAATTCCAGTAACACAACAGGGTTAAAGAACATAAATATCCGTAAAAAAAATACAATGAGGAGAGACGGCTTTTTATTTCTGCTGATATGCGCGACTTCGTGTGCTATGGCTGCCTGAAGCTGTTCCATACCCAGAGTATTAATAAGCCCTGTTGACAGGAAAATTGATGCCTCTTTTCCAGTCGTAGAAAAAAGCACAAGGCTGTCATCATTTGTTTTAAACACTTCGGGCTTTTCAGCAGTCAAGGATTCAAGCACTTTAGTTACCACAGGTTCTTCGGTCTTTTCCCATTCAGTTTCTGCCTCCTTCGAGGCACTCGTATGTTTCAGCACAGGGATCAGCTCCTGCATAAGGAATATCAGTGCTGTAATAAGCAGAATAAGGATAAAAAATATGCTCAAGGGGATCTGCCCCCATAATTCGAGATTAAGCCATCTGTTGATATCCAGAAGTGCTCCCAGCCTGAATAGGATTGTCCCCCTCTCAGGGTTTATCATCTGATATACCGGGAATGAAAAAATCGGGATCAGAATGACCATGTAACGGAATCTCTGCTTTATTAATGGGTCAGAGATCTTCCATATATTAAGCGATCTGTCTACTATTATGGCTGATACTAAAGAATGGAGGACTGCCTGGGTAATGTACATTCCAGGATATGAATAAAAGAACCTTGAGATATCCGCGAGTTCTATCATAACCCATATTTTTTCATTTTATTAAAAAGGCTTTTTCTGCTTATGCCGAGGCGGGTTGCTGCCTCAGCCCTTTTCCATTTTGTTTCGGCAAGGGCGTCTATTATGAGCTTCTTCTCTTCTGCTGATTTTACCGACTCTATCCTGTCCTTTGCATTTATCTCTTTTTCTGCCGGCTTAATCCCTGTATCATACACAAGCCCTGTTACGGTATTTCCGGCTATCATATCGCTTTCTTCCAGTATTATTGCCCTTTGTATCAGATTTTCGAGTTCTCTTACATTTCCGGGCCAGTTGTAGTTAATGAAAAAACGCATGGCAGAAGTTGATATCCCTTTCAGGTTTTTTCCAATAGACTTGCAATATTTTTTGAGGAAATAATCTGTCAATAAAGGTATGTCTTCCTTCCTTTCCCTGAGCGGAGGCACATTAATCTCGAAAACTTTTATCCTATAAAAAAGGTCGTCTCTGAATGCTCCGCCGGCAATCAAACCATGCAGGTCTTTATTTGTTGCGGAAATAAGTCTCAGGTCTGCCTTAATAGCCTTTGTGCCGCCGAGTCTTTCTATCTCTTTGTCCTGCAATACCCTCAAAAGTTTTGCCTGCAGCCCGAATGAAAGGTCTCCTATCTCATCCAGGAATATTGAACCATTGGAAGCCCTCTCGAACTTACCTATGTGCTGTTTGGTCGCCCCTGTAAAAGCGCCCTTTTCATACCCGAACAGTTCTGATTCAAGCAGGGTTTCAGGAATCGCGGCACAGTTCACACTAATGAAAGGATTGTCTTTTCTGTCGCTGAGTCTGTGTATCGACCTTGCAATCAGCTCCTTGCCGGAACCGCTTTCGCCGGTTATTAAGACAGTAACATCTGTTGCCGCAACTTTTTTTGCAAGCTCCAAAGCCTTTTTCATGCCCTGACTCTCAGCAATGATCTCGCCTCTGAGGTCTTTTTCCAGGCTTTCTCTCTTTAATGTATCCCGTTCGCTTTGAAGCTCATATTTTTCTATAGCCCTTTGAATAATTGTTCTAACTACGTCTATGTCCACAGGCTTGGTAAAAAAATCATAAGCTCCCTGCTTTATAGCCCTCATTGCAAGCTCCTTTGAGCCGAAGGCAGTTATGATGATGACAGGCATTGAATAGCCTTCTGTCTTTATATGCTCCAATACCTCAATCCCGCTCATGCCCGGCATCTTTTCATCAAGAAGAACAAGGCTGTAATTATCTTTTCTCATGCATTCAATAGCATGGCTGCCTGTACCTGCAATATCGAACTGAAATCCGTCCTTTTTCAGAAGTTCACCGAGAAAAAACTGCACGCCGGGATCGTCGTCAACTATCAGTATCCGATGAGCATTTGCAGGGCGCTCCATTAAAAAGTCCTCTGATTCATTCAATTATTTTATCACAGAAAAGAAGTATTGACAGAAAACAATATTTAGGCAATATTTTATCATGCAGGCTGATAAGAACATCCAGTCCACCTTTACAAGGGCCGGACTTGAGAGATTATACGGCGACCATTTCACAGACGGCAATAAAGTCCGTCTGTTGTGGAAAGGCGAAGACTTATTCCAGACAATTTTTGATGTTGTTGCATCAGCCAGAAAACTGATATGCCTTGAATTTTATATATTCCGGAATGACGAGACAGGGATTGAACTTGCAAACCTTTTAAAAAAGAAGGCTGGAGAAGGGGTTAGTGTCTATATAATTTATGATCATTTCGGCTCTTTCGGCACTTCCATAAGGTTCTGGAAAGACCTGAGAAACGCAAATGTACATGTTAAGGCATCGCATCCGTTCAAATGGACAGCGCCCTTAAGATACGTTCACAGAAACCACAAAAAACTTATCATAATTGACGGTGTCAAGGCATTTACAGGCGGCCTTAATATCGCAAATGAGTACAGCGGATATTACTCAAAAAAAATAAAGCGCAAAAGACGATGGAGAGACACAGGCATAATGCTTGAAGGGCCGATCGCGCTGAGGCTGTTGCATGAATTTAATAAGAGCTGGGCACTATGGAAAGGAGAACAGTCTGAGCCGTCAATCGCAGTGCAGCCTTTTAAACAAAATGAATCTTTTGCCGGAGCTGATAATCTGCCGGTATTGCCGATATTTGCAAGCTCTTCAAAAGGCAGGAGGAAACTCAGGAGACTCCTCTACTACAGCATTAACCATGCAAGGCACAGCATCTGCTTTACGACCGCTTATTTCACTCCCAGCCACAGAATGATAACCGCGCTCTCAGAGGCGGTAGCGAGAGGCGTTGAGGTGAAGCTTTTGCTGCCATTGGAAAGCGATATATCTGCAGCCCGGTATGCAGGACAGGCATCGTATACAAAACTGTTAAAAGCAGGAGTCCAGATATATAATTACAAAGGGGAAATCCTGCATGCAAAGACTGCAGTGTTTGACGGATGCTGGAGCGTCATAGGCTCTGCTAACCTTGATTCCCAGTCATTAAGATGGAACGACGAGGGGAATGTGGGAATTCTTGACAGGAGTTTTGGGCAGGAAATGATAGATGTATTTCATGAAGATTTGGAGAATTCCGTAAAGATAGAACTAAATGAATGGTTGAATCGCAGGCTCTGCGATAAAATAAAAGAGAAGTTTTTTGCTCTTTTCAGAAGAAGG
>CAZBSJ010000043.1:0-7018 GCA_964494165.1 uncultured Nitrospiraceae bacterium | reverse complement strand
CTCGCGTCATTAGACCCACGAAATCCCATAAATATGGCAGATGATTTTGAAAAGAAGATAATCAATCACTTTATTAAGGATAGAAAATTGCATGAATGGCGCGGTTTTGTAACAAAACCTGATGGCAAATATTATATTATTGCCGTAAGCGGAGAACCATTCGAAACCGGCTGTCTTTATTGTCATAGCGAACCTTCTATTGCCCCTCCTGAGATTGTAAAGGAATACGGGAAAGTCGCAGGATTTAACAGAAAGGTCGGGGATCTGATCGATGCCAAGTTTGTTTATATACCTGTTGATGTTCCGCTGTCCGAGGCAAGAAAAGGTACAACCATATTTGTCGGACTCTATACAGTATTTTTCGGCATAATGCTTTCCGTTATTAATGTGCGTTTTACAGGTCTGTATAACCGCATAGAATCAGACAAGAAAAAAATAGTGACCATGAATTCTGATCTTACAGAGCTGAATCAGGAACTGGAAAACCTTGTTGCCGAGAGGACGATGAGCCTTATGGCATTGACCGTGGCTGATAAGGTGAGAAACCCTGCCTCTGTCATAGGGTGGACCAGCAAAAGAATCCTTGAAAAAGAAGAGGTCTCTGAAAAGCTGAGGGAAAATCTCAGGGATATTATTGATGAATCAAAGAAACTGGAGTCCATTGTAAAGGATTTCGAGGCCTTATTGAAAAGCAGGCGCTCGCTTTTCAAATATCAGGATATCAATGAGATTGTAAAAGGAGTAATTGCGATTGTCACAAAAGAGCTGGGAGAGAAGAATATAACTCTTTCAGTGAATCTGTCAGAAACGCCGTTAAAAATAAATACCCAGAAAAACCTGCTGAAGGCAGCGATTTTTAACATAATACGCAACTCTATTGAGGCAACTCAGAAAGGCGGAAGCATAAAAATTACTACCTCCGGAGACAAGGAAAAGGTTATGCTTACAATCTCTGACACCGGGTCAGGCATAGCTGAAGAGGACGTTGAAAGGATATTTGACCCCTTCTACAGCACAAAAGCAGTGGGATTCGGCATGGGCTTGCCACTGGTAAAGCAGATAGTTGCCGAGCATCTCGGAGATATAAAGGTAGAAAGCAGAATTGGAACGGGAACAACATTTAATATCATTTTCCCGGTCAGGTGGATAGAGAAGAAGTAAAATCAGAAAGACCTACGGTCTATTTCACAGGCAATAATATAGTAAACTTTGTTTTGCCTTTTTCAGTTTCGACACTTATATTTCCACCGAGGGCTTTAATCGCCTCGCCTGCAATCTTTAAACCCAGGCCTCTTCCCGGCCCCTTTGTTGTCACATCTGCCTCAAATATCTTATCCATCCGGATGTCAGTACTTATCTCAGAATCGCTGCAGACCTCTATTTTTACTCCTTTGTCTGCCATATCTGTTTTGATCATTACCTCGCCTTCATTGTTGACTGCCTCATACGCATTCAAGACTATGTTATAAATTGCGTGGAAAAGCCTCTCATCTTCAATCCGTATCTTGCCTGCTCCTGAATCATATTCTTCCGTAACTTTTACTCGTTTGTCCTTCATGGCCTGTCCGCACAGAATAAGGATTCTGTGTATTATCTCCCTCAGGTTCTCACTCGCTGCCGGAGCCGTCTTCTTCTCAAAAATGGTATCAACAACCCTGTTCAGCCTGTCCGTCTCTTTTAAGATTGTATCCACATAAGCCTTTTTGGGATCGCCATGCTTTATGTCCTCACCGATAAGCTGGACCAGGCCCTTAATAGAAGCCAGCGGATTTCTGACCTCATGCGCCACATCCATTGCCAGCGTGCCGATGCTCGCCAGTTTTTCTGTCTTTCTCATCTCATCATACATTTCTTTTATATTTGTTGTATCCATAAAATTAAGGATTACTCCGTCAATGGAAGCCTTGCCTTTTACAGGCGAAAAAGTATATCCGATTGACATTTTTTTGCCGTTTATCTCTGTATTTAATTCGGATGTTACAATCTCCCCTTTCATGGATAGTTCGAGGTCTTTTGAAAAATCAAATATTGAATTGATATCCTTGCCAACAAGGTCACTTTCAGTGCATCTGAGTATTGAGCATGCATAAGGATTTGCCATTGTTATGCTGTTTTTACGGTTTATTGCTATGATTCCGCCGGTCATATTTTCTAACAGAGAGGTGTAGTGTCTAAGATATGCTGCTATCTTTGTGAATTCTTTGCCCAGGGCGCTGAACTCTTCGATGTCTCCATATTCTTTTTCTTCCCTGAGAAGCCTTCTCGCAGGCCTTACAAGTGAATAGGCAACTATCACCCCTGCGATTAAAGCCACAAATGCAAAGATATATGTCCACTGCTCAGCCGAAGCATAAAGCATATCAAGCTCTGCTTTGCTGATGTTTAAGGTATGGCGCTGAAGTATGGATTTAAATTTTGTTAAGAATATAACCGGAGATGCCAGTGCAAAAACAGAAAAAAATATCGGCAGTAATATAAAAAGGCCGAGATAAATCCGCCTTTTCAGAAAGGCGGTCTTTATCTTTTCATAACGTTTATCATATCCCATATCGGAAGGAATATACCTAATGCAAGGAATAATATTATGCCTGCAAGAAAAAGCAGCAGGATAGGTTCAAGGGTAGTCGAAAGGTTTCTGATTGCGTATTCAACCTCAAGATCATAATAGTCAGAGACCTTTGTAAGCATATCATCCAGCGCGCCTGTTTCTTCACCCACAGCAACCATCTGTATAATCATAGGCGGAAAAACCATGGTGCTTGTCATGGGCTGGGCAAGCCCCTTCCCCTCCCTCACACTTTCCTTTATCACCTCCACTGCTCTTGCGATAATTACATTACCCAGTGTTCCTGAAACAATATCCAGAGTGTGCAGCATAGGGATGCCGCTTCTGTAAAGAGTTGAAAATATCCTTGAGAACCTGGACATAACCGTCTTTTCAACCACAGAACCTATTATGGGTATTTTCAATTTCATCTTATCCCAGTTCCACCTTCCTGAAGGAGTCTTTATGTAGCTCCTGGCAGCAATAACAATGCCCGCAACACCTGCAAGCAAAAACGGCCAGTAGACACTGATTGCCTTGTTAAGAAATATTATTATCCTTGTAGGCATTGGAAGCTCGACTTTTGCGGACTGATACAATGCCGCAAACTTGGGGACCACAAAGGTCGTTAATACCAGGAATGCTATTGTTATGCTGACAATTACAATAAGCGGATATCTTGTAGCAGCTTTCATCCTTGCCTTTGTTGCAGACTCATGTTCCAGCAAAGAGGCAAGTCTCCCAAGTATATCGTCAAGAACACCGCCTTCCTCTCCTACCCTTATCATGTTGACATATAAAGGAGAAAATACATCTGGGAATTTCATCAAAGCCTCAGAAAAAGAACTCCCTCCCTCAATGCTTTTCTTTATCTCTTCAATAATATTCTTCAGCTTTTTGTTTTTTGTCTGCTCAGAGAGGGTATCGAGACTTCGCAAAAAAGATATGCCTGACGCAACCAAAGTTGCAAGCTGACGGCTGAATACTATGAGGTCTTCTGATTTAACCCGGTTAAATATGTCGAATATATTGGCAGAGGTAGAACTGACCTTGCCCCCTAATTCTATATTTACAGGTGTGTATCCTTTTGAGAAAAGCTGTTCGGCTACACCTTCAGGCGTGGGAGAATCAATAACACCGCTTAACAACTCTCCAGTTTGATTTCTTGCCTTATATGTATATGTAGGCATCTGGTTAATCTGTCTCTTGGGTTACCCTCATAACTTCTTCTATTGTGGTTATTCCTTTTACCGCCTTTAAAATTCCTTCTTCACGCATAGACCTGAACCCGTCTTTAACTGCCTGTTCTTTAAATTCGCTTATAGTCGCCTTCCTGACTATAAGTTTTTTGATACCGTCTGTGATAAGCAATAGCTCAAAAAGACCTTCCCTGCCGAGATATCCAGTTGACCTGCATTCATTACATCCCCTGCTCCTGACAAGCTCTACCTCTCCTTTTATCCCTACTTCTTTTAATATCGGGGAAGAATCCTTATACTTTTCCTTGCAGTGAGGGCATACCTTTCTCAGAAGACGCTGGGCAAGTACTCCCATCAGCGATGAGGTTATAAGGAACGGTTCTATACCCATATCTATCAGTCTTGCAACAGCGCCAATGGCTTCATTGGTATGCAATGTGCTCAGAACCAAATGGCCTGTTAACGCGGCATGTGTCGCTATCGCTGCGGTCTCAACATCTCTTATCTCACCAACCATTATGATATCAGGGTCCTGCCTGAGGATAGACCTTAAGCCGCTGGCAAATGTTAAACCTGCTTTTGGATTTACCTGGACCTGATTTATAAGTTTAAGGTTATACTCGATTGGATCTTCTACCGTAATTATATTTTTCTCTATATTGCTTATATGTTTGAGGGCTGAATAAACAGTAGTTGTCTTACCGCTTCCGGTAGGCCCTGTCGAAAGAATGAAACCATACGGCCTTTTTATCAGGCCGATAAAAGTGTTCAGGGCATCTTCTGATAGACCCAGCCCTGTTAGAGGCGGAAGACCGGCAGTTTTTTCGAGAAGCCTCATAACAACCTTTTCTCCATAAAGGGTGGGCAGGGTTGATGTCCTTATATCAAGCTGCTTACCTTCGACATTAACCGGGAATCGTCCATCCTGAGGGATTCTCTTTTCCGCTATGTCCATTCCTGAGAGGATCTTTATCCTCGAAACTATTCCTAAATGCAGATGCTTTGGAGGGGTCATTACCTCATGGAGTATTCCGTCAATCCTGTATCTTACACGCAGAGTCTCGGCATCCTGCTCTATATGTATGTCGCTTGCCCTGTCTTTTACCGCCTGCGTTATAAGAAGGTTTACGAGCTTAACAACAGGCGTTTCATCGCCCATAAGCTCAATCGAAGCAGTCCTGTCATCATCAGGATGATATGCCGTATCAACACTGATATCCTTTATAACATCCTCCATTGCGCCGGTGCCTCTGTAATACTTATCATAGGAATTGATTAGGTCTGTCTCGGTTACTACAACCGGATTTGCAGTTAGCTTTGTAACTCTTTTTATCTCATCAATAGCAAATATATCGAGAGGGTCAGACATGGCTATGGTGAGCACATCATTATTTACAGCTATCGGGAATATTTTTAATTTTCTTGCAAGGTTCTCGTTTACAGTCTTTACAACTTCTGGATTTATGCTGATATCTTTAAACTTTATGAAAGGGATTTCGAGCTGCTTGCCTAAAACCTCGGCCATTTTTTCCTCTGTTATAAAGCCAAGGCTTATAAGAGCCTCTCCCAGTCTCTTGCCCAGTCTTTTTTGTTCCTGTAAGGCCTTATCTCTTTGTTCTTTTGTTATTGTTCCTGCTTCGATTAACAGCTCACCCAAAAATTTTTTCTTTAGAGCCATATTTACCCCTTTACAGAGCCAAACCCTAACAAATCAAATGTTACAGATACGCCGTAATCACGCGGTCTTCCTGCAGCATCATCAGCCGGCTTAGTATTAAAGCCTATTGTCATGCCCCAGCATTGCTTCTGATACTGAACCTTCAAAGTCGCATCCCTCATTCCGCCTCCCTTAGCATCATACCAGAGTTTGGCTTCTCCAGACAAGCTTTTAGAATGAACATAATAAATTCCCAGATCAAAAAACATTGTGTCATTACTTCTGTTATATCTTTCGCCAACAGACAAGGCTATTTTATTAAAGTCGACTTTAACTTCTGAATTGGCGCTTTCAATATGTCCGCTATAGGGATTGTATGATGCATCAGCCTTTAATTTAATCGGTCTGCTTACAGCCGCAGCAATATTAAAGGAAGAAAATGGGGTATCTCCGCCGTACGAATCAAACGCCTCTGAAATTTTCAGAGTAAAGAATTCTCCCTTCTTATCAAAAAAACGGTTCAGAATAGACAGTTCTATAACCGATGTCCGTGAATAAAGCTCTGTTGAATCAAATAACGGAGTATTTGTTTTATCCTGTTTAAGATGAGGCATATATGTGTATGCAAGCGAGGGCTCAACAGCGTGGGTAAAAGATCCGTAATCTTTTAAAATCCTGCTGAATGCCGTGATATTATAGTCAAACGTCTCCCTGTTGACCGAATCCTTATAACCTCCTTCCTCATTCCTGTGCAGAGAATAAAACGTCTCTCTCAATCCGAGTCTTTGTGAAAGGATAATCTCGTCGCCAAAGGAATGCGAAATTTTCGGGTATAAATCAATCCTTTGACCAGTAACACCTTTTTCTCTCCAGAAATTAGATGCAGAGGTTGATAAAGAAAAAACCGCCGGGCCAATGTTTGCTGGATTTATTACATACCCGAGTTCAGGCAGTCTCTGAAGCACTGTAGAATTGCGTACGTCTTCCTTCAGGTCAGTAAGATGCTGGCCTGTAATATACAAACGGGAGTTATCTGTATTATAAGAGAGATCAGAAGTTGATTCGACAAACCTCCTTATCCTTTCATAGCGTTCAGTGCTGTATTCCCTGTAAAACTCCTTACCGCTCAGAATATTAAGGTTAAGATATCCTGAAAGGCCTTCACTGCTTCTTTTCTCATGCAGGGACTCAAGCTCATAAAAGGTTTTATTCAATTGATTGTCATATATATGATAGAACCAGTGTTTTCCTGATACATCTCGGAGGTCTACATATCTGTACTCCAAACCCTTTCCTAAGCCTTTTTTGCCATACCAGTCAAAGACCAATGTTGCGTCCTTATTCTCATCTATAGCCCAGAAAAAAGGCTGTTTGTAATGCACGCCCTTTTCCTTTGAATAGCCGAAGACAGGGGTAAGGAATCCCGTCTTTCTTTCCGTCAGTATAGGAGCCCAAAGATACGGGGTATAAAAAACAGGCAGTTTCCTGACATTGAAGGTCACATGTTTTGCCTTAAATCTGTCTCCAAGAACAACATCTACATCACTGCCCTTAAAGCACCAGTCCGGCGGTAAGCCCTCGCATGTCGTTAAAGATGCATTTTTCAGGAGATACTCG
>CAZBSJ010000042.1:0-10635 GCA_964494165.1 uncultured Nitrospiraceae bacterium | reverse complement strand
ACAGGATTGCGGCATTCGGCGGTTGCCTTGTCGTTAACAGGGCAATGGATAAGACTACAGCAGAGATGGTGAATGAGAATTATCTTGAGGTTGTTGCTGCCCCTGACTTTAATGAGGGGGTCATAAATATACTGGCAAAAAGAAAAAATCTGCGAATAATAAGAGTAAGCAGGATCAACGAACTTGAAAAATACAGATCTTTCAGATTTGTTGAGTTTAAGTCATTAATAGACGGCGGGCTGATAGTGCAGCAATCCCAGATAAACCGCATTAAAACAAAGGCTGACTTTCTGCCTGCGAAGGCTGTTTATAAGGGAAAAGAATATTCTGTGGGAAGGGTCCCTACTGATAAGGAGTACGAAGATATGATATTTGGTTGGAGCGTTGAGATGGGGATTACATCCAACTCTGTTATTTATGTAAAGAACGGGGAAACAGTCGGGATCGGCACAGGAGAACAGGACAGGGTTGGCGTTGCCGAGATCGCGATATTCAAGGCCTATACAAAGTATGCTGATGCTTTGTGTTTTAAGAATTACGGAATCCCTTACAAAACGCTGGAGATGGAGGTTGCGCGCGGGGAAAGAGATGCCGGACTTCTGCAGGAAATAGATGAGGAGACAAGGAAAAACAAGGGCGGTCTTATCGGCGCTGTTATGATATCAGATGCATTCTTCCCGTTCAGAGATGGGGTAGATGTAGGCATAAAGCAGGGGATCTCAGCTGTTGTCCAGCCAGGAGGCTCTGAGCGAGACTTTGAGGTCATAGAGGCATGCAATGAGGCCAATCCAAAGGTGGCGATGGTATTTACAGGGCAGAGGGCGTTTAAGCATTAAAATTATAAGATTTTTGTTTATTATTAGACCGTTATTTATTTTAAGATATCGTACGCTTGGACGGATCACAACACCTGCCTTTTCTTAATTGCACTATTACGGTTAATGTGGCGAATATCAGTAATTTATAGCGATGGGCATCAAACTTATGCACGATAAGCAATCAGACGAATTTCTAAAAACCGCGGTTACAGCTGCAAGGCTTTCCGGCGATATAATCATGAAAAACCTCGGCAATCTGTCTGATAAAGACATCGAGACAAAAAAAGCATTTGATTTTGTTACCAATGTTGACAGATGGTCTGAGGCTGTTATCATGCAGACAATACGTGAAAAATTCCCTTCGCATATCTTTCTTACAGAAGAGACCTTAAAACAGGAAGGGAAAGACAAATACAGATGGATTATAGATCCGCTGGATGGCACAACGAATTTTATCCACAGTTTCCCGATGTTCTCTGTCTCAATAGCGCTGGAATATTTGGGCGAAATTATTTTAGGGGTAGTCTTTGATCCGCTCAAAGATGAATTATTTCATGCTGTTAAAGGAAAGGGAAGTTTTCTGAACAACAAAAAGATTAAGACATCAGGCATCTCTTCCCTCCAGAACAGCCTTATAGCCACAGGGTTCCCTTTCAGGAAAAAAGAGATGATAGAGCATTACCTAACGGCTTTCAGAAGCGTATTTGATAAAGTAAGTGACATACGGCGCGCAGGGTCCGCAGCTTTGGACCTTGCTTACATTGCTTCAGGCAGATTTGAGGGGTTCTTTGAGCTTAACCTCAGTCCATGGGACATTGCAGCCGGAAGTCTGCTTATCAAAGAAGCAGGCGGCATTGTTTCTGATTTTTCAGGCGGGGGAGATTATATTTTAACCGGGAACATAGTTGCAGGGAATAAGGAAACTCATCCCCAAATTCTTGGGATAATAAAACAGGATTTCAAAGGCATTGTCGAAAAATAAAGTTTTTCAGATAGCAAAGCCCTTGGAATATATATACCAAGGGCTCGTTTTTATAAAATGCTTTTTATTTATGACAACTTTCGCATTGCATTGATTCAAATGCTGTCTTTCCATTGTGGCATGTACCGCAGAACTTGCCCTGATACATATCGTCCATCTTCATTTTTTTGACGCCTTTTTTCATGGGCCATATTTTTGTGTGGCATTCACTGCACTTGAAGGCCGCTGCATGAAATTCATGGCTGAATTTTACCGGCGCCATGTCAGGGACTTTATATGTTATAAAATCTTTAGGCGGTGAAACCTCAGCATGACACTTGCTGCATTCATATGAAGCCACTTTATCATTATGACAGGAATAGCAGTACCTGGCTTTCTGATGGTCTGCAAATGTTATTCTGGTAACACCTTTTCTCATAGGAAAAAGATTGGCATGACACTCATTGCATTTAAACATTCCCGTATGAGACTTATGGCTGAAAACAACCGCAGTGCCGGTCTTTCCGATTTTTATATCTGACATCTTTATTTCTTCCTGCCTTTTTTCATGGCAGCTGCTGCACATTTCCGGATTAACCTTGTTTATGTACTCTCCGCCATGGGCCACCCCCAAATGGCAGTCTACACAGTTAATTCCGGCTTCAGTATGTTTTTTATGATTCGGTTCGATATCTCCTGAGACCGGATCGGTCAGTACATCTTTAAGCCCGACAGATTTTCTGAATTCCGGGTTCTTTACGCTGTCAAGTTTTCTGAATTTAACGCCGACAGTCATAACCCTTTCTTTTCTGATCTTCTGGTTGAAACTGTCAGAGTGGCAGAAAAGACATATCTCATTCGGGACAAGTTTCGCAGCATATGCCGGGTCTGTTGCACCCCTTGTAAGTATTTCGAGCATATGCTCTCTTGAATAGACGACAAAACCGTAAATATCCCTTAGCCCTCCAATTTTTGCCTTCATATATCCTATAAAGCCTGGCACGCCATGGCAGTCAAGGCATTTTACATCACGGGCCGCATGTATGTTATTCCGCCATGTGTGAACCTCGCTTAATGGTCCTGTTTCCTTTTGCGGATGGCAGAACTCACAGAAGCCCGGCTCGCTTGTGATATGCAAAGACTCAATTGAGATAAATATCCAGGCTGCAAAAAGTACAAGAACTATAAGTACCGTCAGCTTTGGATATTTAAGGATTAATTCCCCTGCCTTTTTGATAATGTCTTTAATCTTTTTAAACATTTTTTTATTCCCTCCCCCAAGGGTTTTTTTTAGCTCGTTTGCAAGAAGTGAGTCCCAACTGAAAAATAGCGTATCATTTTTATTTAGTTAATTCCCGTAAGCACAGAGAACGATAACGCTGTTATGGCTGAAATTATCTTATAAAATTACCCTTAAAGTCAAGGAATTACAAGTTAACGTCGTCCTGTGTTAACCGGCCTCTGCTATGGGCATGTTAATTGCAAAATCTTTACAGGGGAAAGGTTTTCGTGTTAGGATTTAAGAATTTCTTTTTATGCCACAGACACCCGGATGTCAAAAAAATACGCTATAGGCATTGATATCGGCGGCACAAATGTAAGGGCGGCTCTAATATCTCAAGATGGAGAAATAATCAGCAAATTAAAAGAGCCCTCAGGCGAAAACGCGCCTGCCATAATGCAGGCCATGATAAATGACCTTTTTACAGAAGGTGTAGCAGGCATCGGCATTGGCATTGCAGGACAGGTGGATAAGCAGAAAAATGTAGTAGTTCTTTCGCCTAATCTTCATGTTATCGAAGGCATCAATTTTACTGAATCGTTTCGCAATCAGTTCTCGGTGCCTGTCTTTATGGAAAATGATGCAAATGCCGCAGCCTTTGGAGAAAAATGGATGGGGGCCGGAAAAGAATTCAGCAACTTTGTGCTTTTAACGCTCGGTACCGGCATTGGCGGAGGAATAATCTACGAAGGCAAGCTCGTTGATGTCTCTGCAGAAATAGGCCATATGAGTATAGTAGCAGACGGCGAAAAATGCTCCTGCGGCAGTTTTGGCTGCCTTGAACAATACGCAGCAGCAAAGGCAATGAAGGCAAGGGTCATAACTTCCCTTGAAAAAGGCACAGAAAGCTTATTGAGACAATGCTGTGACGGAGGAAGTTTTTATAAACTGACCGCTGAGGATATCTATAAATTTGCATTGGAAGGTGATAATCTTTCAAGAGAAACTTTAAGAGACACAGGAAGATATCTGGGAGTCGGTTTGGCTAACATAATAAATATCCTTAGTCCTGAAGCAATCATCTTAACAGGCGGGCTTATAGGAGCATGGAACATTTACGTACAGGAGGCTATAAAAGAGGCATCAAAAAGGGCATTTAAGGCTATTTATAATAAGGTTAAAATAATTCCGTCCATGTTGGGCGATGATGCTGGTATAATTGGGTCTGCAGGGCTTGTATTCCAGAAAACAATAAATTAAAAAGGAGAACTAAATTTGGCTAAGAGCAAGAAAAAGGTAATATGGGAATATGCTGAGGCAATAATCACTGCACTGATACTTGCACTTCTAATACGCGCGTATGTAATACAGGCATTCAAGATTCCGTCAGGCTCTATGATCCCGAGTCTTCTTATCGGCGACCATATTCTTGTGACAAAATTTCTCTATGGCACAAAGATACCTTTTTCTGACAAGAGAATCCTTGTATTAAAGAAGCCGGAGAGAGGCGACATCATCGTCTTTAAATATCCTGAGGATCCGAAGAGGGATTTCATAAAAAGAGTTGTTGCAGTTGAGGGCGATGTGATAGAGGCAAAAAACAAGATTGTATCTGTAAACGGAAATCAGATAAAAGAACCATACACACAGCATACCGATGATTCGATGAAGCCGCTGGGAATCGAACCCAGAGATAATTTCGGGCCATTCATAGTGCCTAAGAATAAGTTCTTTGTCATGGGCGATAACCGCGACCAGAGCTACGACAGCCGCTATTGGGGTTATGTAGACTTAAAGGACATAAAAGGCAAGGCATTGATAATTTACTGGTCCTGGGACAGTAACGATCATTGGGTAAGATTTAAGCGTCTGGGACATCTTATTCAGTAAGAGTTTTTAGATGCTTAAGAAAAGGAGTAATAAAATGAAACGATATTGCGTGATAAGAAATGAAAGGGGATACATCAAGTCTGTACTTTCAATAGCATTACTTATATTCATCGTATACGCTGGACTTCAGTTTGGAATGCCGTATTACAGGCATTCCGCTTTTAAGACAGATGCAAAAGAACTCGCAAGAATTAGTATTGGAGATCCTGAAAAAACAAGGGTTCAGATATTTGAAAGGGCGCAGGAGCTTAAACTACCGCTTGAGGAAAAGGATATTGTCGTAACAAAGTCTACAAGGGGCACGAGGGTACAGGCCTCATGGTCAGAGACAGTGGATATTTTAGGCATATATCAGAAAACATTCGATTTTACTGTAGACGTGGAGGAATGATTTGTTTACCGGTCTGATAATCGAGATGGGCGAAATAATCGCTGTTAAAAAGCGGCGAGGCGGAGCAATACTGTCGCTTAAGGCAAATGAGGCCGCCAAAAACGCAGAGATAGGTGACAGCATTGCTGTAAACGGCGTGTGCCTTACGGTTGTGACTAAAGACAAAGCCGTGCTTTCATTCGATCTCTCTGATGAAACACTTAAGAGCACAAACCTCGGAAATCTGAAGACCGGAAATAATGTAAACCTTGAACTTTCACTAAGGCCGGATTCCAAGATCGGAGGCCATTTTGTAACAGGCCATGTCGATGCTGCAGGCAAGATACGATCAAAGACAAATCTCGGCGATATGATTAAGATAGAGATTGAGGCACCTGCAAAAGTAACCGGCTTTCTTGTTGAAAAAGGCTCGGTTGCCCTTGACGGCATAAGCCTCACTGTAGTTGATGTACTGAGGGATGGGTTTACCATAGTCATAATCCCTCATACAGCAAAGCTTACTACGATAGGCTTTAAAGGCATCGGCGATACCGTGAATCTTGAGGCCGATATTTTAGGAAAATATGTGGCAAAATTTCTGAACAAAAATAAATCAGGAGATTCAGGGCTGATGAAGACCCTGTTAGAAGAAGGATACATTAAATAATAAATCAGGAGCATTAAGATGGAAAGATATAAATTTAACACTATTGATGAAGCCTTAGAGGATATAGTAAAAGGGAAGATGATAATCCTCGTTGATGACGAAGACCGTGAAAACGAAGGAGACCTCTGCATGGCAGCAGAAAAGGTCACGGCAGAGGCTATAAATTTCATGGCTAAATATGGCCGAGGATTAATTTGCCTGTCCCTTACGCCGGAACGAGTTGAAGAATTGAACCTGCCCATGATGACTGACGAAAACACATCGCCTTTTGGAACAGCCTTTACTGTCTCTATCGAGGCTAAAAAAGGAGTGACAACAGGCATCTCTGCTGCAGACAGGGCAACAACGATAATCACTGCAATAAGCCCTAATACTAAAGCTGAAGATATTGCTAAGCCAGGGCATGTATTCCCTTTGCGCGCTAAACGCGGAGGCGTACTGCAAAGGGCTGGCCAGACCGAGGGATCTGTAGACCTTTCAAGGCTTGCCGGTCTATATCCTGCCGGAGTTATCTGCGAAATCATGAATGATGACGGTACTATGTCAAGGGTTCCGCAGCTGATGGAATTTGCTAAAAAGCACAACATGAAGATCGTGACGATTAAAGACCTCATCCGCTACAGGATGAGGGCTGAACTCTTTATAAGGAGAATCGCTACTACAAAACTGCCGACAGAATACTGCGGGGATTTTACCGCAATAGCTTATGCGAATGATGTTGACAGCAATGTCCACATTGCGCTGGTCATGGGAGAAATTAAGCATGATGATGCGGTTCTTGTCAGAGTGCATTCCGAATGTTTGACAGGCGATGTCTTCGGCTCAAGGAGATGCGACTGCGGGGATCAGCTTCATAAGGCTATGGAGCTTATAGAAAAAGAAGGCAAAGGCGTTATTTTGTACATGAGACAGGAAGGAAGAGGTATAGGCCTGGTTAATAAATTGCGGTCTTATGAACTTCAGGACAAGGGGCTTGATACAGTAGAGGCTAATATAAAACTCGGATTTAAGCCTGATCTCAGGGACTATGGAATTGGGGCTCAGATGCTTGTTGACCTCGGGGTAAGAAAGATGAAGCTTATGACTAACAATCCAAAAAAGATCGTCGGCCTTGAAGGTTACGGACTTAAAGTTGTTGAGCGTGTTCCTATCGAGATAACGCCTCATGAAAAGAACATCGTTTACCTGAAAACAAAAAAGAAGAAGCTCGGGCACATATTAGACAGTGTCTAATCAACGCTATTTTTAGGGTTAGCTTTTTTTATCGAGCTTAAAAGATATTCCTTGAACTTAGACGGGACAAGCCATTTAATGCCAAGTTTTTCCGCCCATTTTATTAAGCCCTGATCTGCTGTAACAAGCAGGGCATCCAGTTCTCTGGCAAGCAGTATTAAATCAACATCTTCCTTACTGTCAATGATGCCTTCGCGCAGAGCCTCCCGGTATTTTCTTCTCAGGTCTTTTATTATCTCTTCTTCGCCTGTCTTGGCAGCTCCCCTTACAGCCTTTTCGGCAATCCTCAGCCCCTTATTTACCCTTTCTCTTATGTCCTCAATAAGCTCGTAAAGAATAAGCGCAGGACATGAAAGTTCATATCTCTTAGGAGGCTTCTGCTGTAACACAACAAGCAGATCCCCGGAGATCTTCTCGGGCTCGATAAAATTAAGCAGCTCTTCGAAGATCGTCGGCGGCATATAGAATTCTGTTGCCTGCAGCTGGGAAGCCAGCGATAGAAAGTTTTCTAGCGCCTCTGTAGGGGTCCTTCCAAAGTGCTCCCTGACTTCAGGGTTAACAAAAAGGCTTGTATCTAAGACTACGGCCCCTTTTTTAAACCTTGGTAGAACCATGAAGATTAAACGTAAATGTATTCCAGTTATTGCAGCTCGGGCATCTCCCTGTCCATTCCTGAGTCAGATGTCCGCAGTGAGAACATTTATATGGAAGTCTGAACGCCATCTTCATATCGATAGCCTTTTTGAATTCCATGGCTGCCTTATCGCACTGGTTGCGTTTCAGATAGAGGTCGCCCATTATCTGGTAAAGTTCCGGGTTTGCCATACCGCTTGCATCAACATACGTGAAGGTATCAAAAGCGTCATCAACCATTTCGAGCCTGTAGTAAAGTTTTCCAAGGAGAAATCTGAGCGCGTGATTTTGCGGACTCTTTGCCAGATTCTTTTCATAAAGGTTTATGAGCCTTGATGGTTCGCTCAGGCTTATTAACAGGTCTTCCAGCCTTGCAAGCAATATCAGAGATGACGTCTGTTCATAGTTTTTTTCAAGAAAATCCACCGCATCTTCTGCCTCGCCTTCCCTTAGCATCACCTCAGCGATTCCAAGATAGGCAGGGATAAAACCTTCATCAAGCTTTAATACAGTCTTGAAAGTCTTCTTTGCCTTTTCTATATCTCCGGTCTCTAAACTGTGCCTGCCATACTCATATTTGTATCCGAGGAGATTCATCTGTTCTCTCTGGCGGTCTTTGTCGCTGTGCTCGTGCTTCAGTATGGTCTTCTGCACTTCAACAAGTTCGTCCCATTTCTCATCTCTTTCAAGTATCGCCCTTTTCTTATAAAGCGCGCCCAGGTTATCCGCGTCCAGATCAAGGATCTTTTCTATATAGCTTAGTGCGTCCGCCCATCTTGCCGTCTTTTCCATCAGGCTCTCCAGCGAGAATAATACCTCGAGATTCTGGGGATAATATGAGTATGCCTTATTATAAGAAGCAACAGCGTTGTGATAGTCTTCTTCAGCAGCGGCGATATCCCCCAGCCTGAGTAATGCATTAAGATGTCTCCCATCTTCTGCCAGTATGTTTCCCAGCGACTTTTTAGCATATTCTTCCTCATGGGCAAGGATTGCGTTTAGGGCATCTGAGTACAGCTCCTGGATTTTGGAGTCTTTTTTCTGTTTACGCTGGGACTGCCAGTTATCTATGAAGCGTTTTGTGTCCCTGATGGTAAAAAGGATCAGGGTCAAAAAAATGCCGGCAGCAGTCGAGCTCAGTATCAGAACTATCTTGGGCAGCTCATAAACAGCATCACCGGGTATCTTTATCGTGGTTATTTCCTGATTCTGAAAGGCGAATACCCCTACGCCTAAAAGAAAAAGAAAAATAATCAGTATTGCAAGTTTCCCCATCAGTAAAATTAACCTTTCTCTTCAAAAAATATTCTTGGCGCGTCAAGCCAGAGTTTTTCTAGCTGGTAATAATCTCTTGTTTCCTGCTCAAAGACATGGACAACTACGTCTCCGAAGTCAAGTAAGACCCACTGATTGTTAGAAGCGCCCTCGATGCCTATCAGACGGATTTTTTTCTTATCGAAATCCTCCCTTACCGCATCAACTATGGCCCTTACCTGTGTTGTGCTTTCGCCTGAACAGATAACGAAATAATCTGCAATTACAGTAAGTTTCATCAACTCAAGGATAGTAATATCCCTGGCTTTTTTAGAGGCTGCACTCCTTGCTGCTGCAAGCGCTCTATTCTTACTTTCTAAAGGTGTTCCCTCCTTATTTATCATTTATCCAAAAATAATTTATTAGAAATTATATAAGATTCGGCTTCTTCTGGCAATAAGTATTTTATGCTTTTCCTCTCTCTAATAAGAGATCTTATCTGCGTGGCTGATATGTCGATGGATGTCAGCCTCATCATTATCATATCTCTGCCGCTTTTGAGTTCAGTCTTGTAAGATTCTATCTTTCCATAGTCCAGTTTCTTCAAAATCTTTATGTCTGCATTCAGATACGGGGAAGAGGCAAGGTCTGAAAACCTGAAGAACGGCCTTGAGATCACGACAAAGTCAGTGATGCTTACCAGTTTTTCAGGCTGCCACCAGTTAGGGATATCAATAAACGCATCAATGCCCAATATGAAATAAAGCTTCGTGTCCGGATGAAGTTTCTGGAGAGCCCTTATGGTGTTTACTGTATAGGATTTTGATCTCTTCTTAAATTCGATATCCGAGACCATAAAAGACCGGTTCTTAAAGGCAGCAAGCCTTACCATTTTGTAGCGATGCTTTGCATCTGCAAGCTCTTTGCTCTTAAGGGGAGGATTTCCAGCCGGCACGAAAATAATCTTGTCCAGATTAAGTTTCTCGCGTATTTCCTCTGCTGCCCTTAAGTGGCCGTAGTGTATCGGATTAAATGTGCCGCCGAATATGCCTGTTCTCATTCCTTGTAATAATCCTGCTCAGGCTTTATCCCGATGGATATAAGCCAATCTGTTATTGTCTTTTTCATGGCATTAGCATTAAATGCAAACCATTTTCCCCTATATTCCGGAAAATCTGCAAGCACTTTTTTGAATCTGCTGAATGAATTGCTGCCATTAAGGCTGGATATAAGTTCATCATGGGGATGCAGTTCTGTAATGCTTTCCGCAAAGTCCTTCATAAGGCTGTATGCCTCTTTTGATTCTCTCTCAGGGATCCGCACATATTTCTCTTTTTCTGAAGAAAAAATCTTTACTGCAAGTTCAATCTCCTTTTCCATCTCCTCCGGCATATCGAATTCCCCGGGAATTTCGTTTTCAGAGGCCTCGGCATTCCTGCAGAAAGCTTCCTCTGCCCTATCGAGCATCTCCTGTGAAATAGTCACTACATTGCCTGTCTCAAGATTCAGAAAATAATCGAGCGCATCCCTCGACACATCCTCCATCGCCTTTTGGATCTCATTAAAATCAACCTTTAAAAGTTTCAC
>CAZBSJ010000041.1:0-10742 GCA_964494165.1 uncultured Nitrospiraceae bacterium | reverse complement strand
TCAGTATAAGGACTGCTCAGAATCATCTCATCATGCTCCTTATTGGCCCAGATATAGTTGAGGCTGCTGTGAGGAGGGTATTGCCCGTGTATTTTCTTTGCAATACTGTATTTTAGTTTTTCGAAAAAATCCAGGTCATCGAAATTAACTTCAAACATTACATAGAGCCGCACAGGGTAATCGTCTCCTGATTTTAATTTGGCATCCCCTTTTTTATACACGTTGTTTACCTTCCAGCGCCATCTTATCTTGCTGAATTCGTAAACGTCAAAAGGTTTTTTGTATATTATTGCAGATGCTGATGCATTGCTCTCTGCCTTAAGATAGCTCTCATTTCCGTTTTGTTCAGTTGAGTAAGCAGAATGCCTTTCAATTTTGGGAAAATAATAAGGTTCCCAGTTCTCAAGGTCATCAAAATCATCTCTGAATAAAATCTTTTTATCTGACGCTGAGGCTGTTGATAAAAACAGGACTGCTGTTAGTAATGCCAAAATCGCTGGTCTCATTATTGGTTAACAGTTACAATCATCACCCGGCATGTCTCGGCTGTCTGAGGTATTAACATTTTTGCAGTTTTCGAATATGCCAAAATGCTCATCAAAGTTTCCTGAAATCTGGAAATATTTTTTAAATCTAGTTTCAGAAAGCATAAGCGCTGTGTTTCCGCACACCCGTTCAGGTCTGTTCTTTTCAAAGACATGAGAACCGTCAAGTTCGAATTTAAAAGGAGAAGATTGAAGGCCTCCCTTATAAACTGCGACATGTCCGTAATCCTCGCATGAGTCTTCAAGCTCCGGGATTTTCCATAAACGGTAAGTAACTGAATAAAAAGTTATATTGCCTGTAAGTTTAATTATTCCCCTGTCAGTTATATTAACGACTCTCTTTGATACAATACGAGGGTCTTTGAATCCGGTCTTTTTTGCTATTCTTTCAAAGTCTTTTATATAGAGCGCCCCTCCGAGGCATTCGCCGTATAAAACCGGTTCTTTTCTGAGATGCTCAGGAATCCTTCTGTCTGCATAGATATCTGAGAAATAGAATTCGCCGCCATTTCTGAGTATTCTGTAAATCTCTCTTAATACGCTTTCCTTGTCTTCGACCAGGTTTACAACGCAGTTGGACACCACCAGATCGAGACATTCCTCAGGAAAGTGGCTGCCTGCATTCTCTATGTAGTCATGAATAAACCTGACATTTGGCTTATCGTACCCGAATCTTTCCATTTGATATTCAAGATATTTTCCGGCAACATGTATCTGTTTGTCAGTCATGTCAATGCCGTATACAAAACCATTTTCTCCAACCATTTTTGAAAGGATATAGCTGTCCCGTCCGGTTCCGCATCCAAGGTCAAGAACAGAAAGGCTGTCCAGGGCCAGAGGGATCGGAGAGCCGCAGCCGTAGTATTTCATTTTAATCTCTTCTGCAATATAAGTAAGCGCTTCCCTTACGTGCTCCGGAACAGAATCTGCGGTGCAGCAGGCAGACGTCTTAAGGCTCGACGAATCTTTAAGCGTATTCCCATAGTATTCTTTAACGACTTCTTTTGCGTCAAAATTATTCCGCTCCTTTATTAAAGCGCCATGGCAGCTGCTGCCCCTGTTGACTGTGCAGGCATAACAATGCTCGCCAAAAGTTATATCAGAAGCGAAAGAGTCAAAATCTATCTCCCAGAATTTTACATCCTCGTATCCCTTAATCCTGATGCCAGAAGCAAGATTAAAGTCACAATCGTATACATTGCCCTGATAATCAACAGATATCAGATGTCTGCACATGAGGTTATGCAGTGTTTCGGGATTATATTTTTCAGTCAGATTCTTAATATATTCATCTAATTCACCATGGGTTTGCAGATAATTTTTAAATCGCTTAAGAGGTGAATTTACTATTGTGATAAGGTTATCAAAGGAGATATTAAAAAGTTTATTCAGGAATTGTCGGTAGTCATCCTCAAGTGCTGTCTGATCCGGGGGAAGGTAATCTCCTGCAGGATTATATACGAGGTCAAGGGCGAGATCTCCGGTACCGTATCCGATACTGTTCAGTCTTTTTAATACTTTTATGGAAGAAGCAAAGACTCCTTTGCCTCTCTGTTTGTCAGTCAGATCCTTGAATACGCTGGGCAATGAAGCGATGATCTTAACACCATGTTGTCTGTAAAAGTCGATAAAAAAAGAGTATTCCGGATTTTCGAGTATTGTAAGGCTTGTCCTTACTGCCAAATCCTTATTTTTAGAAAGCTTTTCGATAAACATTTTAAAGTTTGGGTTAAGCTCAGGCGTTCCGCCTGTAAATTCAATCCTTTTGGTGGTTATGGACAAAAGTTTTGTGAGTATTTTCTTTGCAGTAGCATAGTCCATGTTTTTTTCCCCATTTGGAGATGCCCCGATGTGGCAGTGAGTACATTTCTGGTTGCATTTGTTGCCCAGATTTATCTGTACTATGTCAACTTTTGTTTTAGTAAGATTTTCACCGGCAGTTTGAGATTGCGGAAACATGATACCTCCGAGATTTTTCCTTGATGTATAAAACATTTTAGCATAAAATCTTAATTATAAAGAGGGCTTCCCGAAATCAGTGAATAATAAGAAGTTTCCGATTTAATATAATTAATAAAATTTCAGGTTGACCAAGGAGGATATCATGAGACCAAAGGATTTAAAGACAAGGATTTTTTTAGATGGCGGAGACCCCGCAGAAACAAAAGAGGCAATAAAACTTATGGGATTTCTTGACGGCCAGACTACGAATCCCACGCTAATCTCAAAAAATCCAGAGGCTCGAAAACGTATTGAAAAAGGAGAGAAATTTAAGGAAAATGAGATTCTCGAATTCTACCGTCTTGTGGTTAAGGAGCTTTCCGGAATGATGCCGGACGGCTCCATATCAATAGAGGTTTATGCTGACGCCAATACGCCTTACGATAAGATGCTGAAGCAGGCCAAAGAGATGTTCTCATGGATACCGAATGCGCACATTAAATTCCCGACGTCAAAGGAGGGATTAAAGGCGGCGGAGCATGCCATAAAAGACGGCCTGCGGGTGAACATGACCCTCTGTTTTCAGCAGGAACAGGCAGCTGCTGTGTATTCAGCCACTAAGGGCGCGAAAAAAGGTGGTGTTTTTGTTTCTCCATTCATCGGCAGGCTTGATGATAAGGGCGAAAACGGAATGGATCTCATAGCAAACATCATTAAGATGTTCATAAACAGCGATGGTCATGTTGAGGTTCTTACTGCAAGCGTAAGAAACTTGGATCATCTCTTGTACGCGCTTAAACTCAAATCAGACATTGTAACAGTGCCTTTTAAGATAATAAAGGAGTGGTCAGAAAAAGGGCTTTCTGTTCCCGGGGATGAATATTCATACAAATCAGGCAATTTAAAGGGAATACAGTATAAAGATGTGAATCTCAATCAGTCATGGCAGAATTATGATATCAGTCACGAATTAACTGATAAGGGCATGGAAAGTTTTTCCAAAGATTGGAACGGTTTGATCAAGTAAATACCATAATTTTTAAAAATGTTGCTGAAATGAAACAGAGAGGATTGCAGTCATGCAGATAGCTATAGTCGGTCTTGGCAGAATGGGGATGAACATGGCGCTGCGCCTTATTAAGGGAAGGCATAAGGTTGTCGCTTATAACAGAAGTCCTGAAAAGGTCAGAGAGATTGTCAGAAAAGGGGCAAAAGGGGCTTTTTCCCTCGAAGAACTTGTGCAGAAACTCAGACCTCCGAGACATGTCTGGATAATGCTTCCTGCTGGCAGGCCTGTTGATGAAACAATCGAGGAACTGAAACCGTTACTTACGAAGGGAGATACGATTATTGACGGAGGCAACAGTTTTTACAAAGATGATATCCGCCGTAAGAATGAGTTAAAACCTCTAGGGTTAAACTATATCGATGCTGGCGTAAGCGGCGGCATATGGGGACTTAAGATTGGCTACTGCCTGATGATCGGAGGAGAAAAAAAGGTATATACCCGCCTTGAACCAGTATTTAAAACCCTTGCCCCTAAAGACGGCTATCTTTACTGCGGACCATCCGGGGCAGGGCATTTCGTAAAAATGGTACATAACGGCATTGAATACGGAATGATGTCTGCGTACGGAGAGGGTTTTGAGATTTTAAAGGCTTCTCCCTATGGTAAATCAGTTAATTTTTCTTCGGTTGCGCACCTTTGGAATCAGGGAAGCGTAATCCGTTCCTGGCTTCTCGAGCTTGCAGAGTCTGCTTTCAGTAAAGATAAAAATTTGTCCGGCATAGAGGGGTATGTTGAAGACTCCGGAGAAGGGAGATGGACAATCCAGCAGGCAATTGACACATCTGTTCCTGCGCCAGTCATAACTGCATCATTATTCCAGAGGTTCCGTTCCAGGCAAAAAGGGGTTTTTTCTGACAAGATCCTTGCCGCTCTTCGGCAGGAGTTCGGCGGTCATGCCGTAAAAAGAAAAAAGAGGTAAACAATGTCTGATGAAGGCAATGTATCTGCCTCCAGTGTAAAAGGCAAAATTATCAAGGCCGGCTCTGCTACGTGTGACATTGAAACCCCTGATCCCTTTTGTCTAGTTATATTTGGCGCATCAGGCGACCTTACTCAGCGAAAAATACTTCCTGCATTGTACAGGCTCGAAAGATTAAAGCTCCTCCCAAAGAATTTTTTCATGCTGGGCGCTGCAAGGTCAGATATGACTGAAGAGATATTTCGTAAGACAATGATGAGCGCTGTAAAGAAGTCCCTGCCTGATGATTTTTCAACAAGTTCATGGGAAAAGTTCGCACAAAGGCTTTTTTATCTGACTTTGGATTACTCTGAAGCAGATGCCTTCAAAAAACTTGCAGAGATACTCAAACCTTTAGAAAAGAAACATAAAACACTGGGCAACAGAATCTTTTACTGCGCTACCCCGCCTGCCGTTCTTGAACCGATAGTTCAGAATATAGGCATCACAGGGCTTTCACATAAGTCCGGAGGCTATACGCATATTGTAATAGAGAAGCCATTCGGCGGTGACCTCTCAAGCGCCAAAAAACTCAATTCTCTTTTAAGGGATTATTTCGAAGAGACACAGATTTACCGCATGGACCATTATCTTGCAAAGGAAAATGTCCAGAATATCCTTATGTTCAGATTTTCAAACTCAATATTTGAACCGCTCTGGAACAGGAGATACATTGATCATATAGAGATAACTGTTTCTGAGACACTGGGTGTTGAACACAGGGCAGGTTATTACGAAAAAGCAGGCATTATCAGGGATATGTTCCAGAATCATCTGCTCCAGCTTTTTGCGCTTACTGCCATGGAGCCTCCTTCGGTTTTTGAGGCTGACCGTGTCAGGGATGAAAAGGTAAAGGTTTTTCGTTCCATAAGGCCTTTCTCTATGGATAAACTCAATGAATATGTCGTGACCGGACAGTATGGCAAGGGAAGGTTAAATAAAAAAGATGTAGTGGCTTACAGGGATGAGCCCGGAGTTGATCCAAAATCAAATGTGCCTACATTTGCCGCGATGAAATTATATGTTGATAACTGGCGCTGGAACGGAGTGCCGTTCTATCTCCGCTCAGGCAAGAGGCTTTCAGTGCGAAAGGCAGAGATATCAATACATTTTAAGCCTGTACCGCATCTGATGTTTGCAAAGAATATTACTGAGGTTATTGAGCCCAATACGCTTATTCTAAGAGTTCAACCGAACGAAGGCATAGGACTTGTATTTCAGACAAAAAATCCTGGTTCGAAATTATGCCTGAATTCTGTTTTAATGGACTTCGCTTACCCCAAGGTCTTTATGCTGGAGGCATATGAGCGTGCATTGCTTGACTGTATGCAGGGGGATCAGATGCTTTTTGTCAGAGCGGATGGTTTGGAGCAGACCTGGTCATTGCTCACACCTGTAATAGAAAGGCTAGAATCTGAAAAGAGGCTTAATGAATTTCCTAATTATGAATCAGGTTCTTCCGGTCCAAAAGAAGCATCGCATCTTATTGAGAAGGATAACCGATTCTGGCGGCCGTTATGAGTTCAGAGATTCTTGTTTTTCAGGATATTGATGCGTTGAGTTTAAAGGCAGCCAAAATATTTGTTGAGCTTTCGGACATGTGTATTAAACAGAACGGGAGATTTTCTGTGGCACTATCAGGCGGGTCTACCCCAATAAAACTTTTTTCACTCATTAGCAATGAATATCGCAAGGACATAAACTGGGAAAGGGTTCATATATTCTGGGCGGATGAAAGATGCGTTCCTTCTGAGGATAAAGAAAGCAATTACAGGAATGCCTATAAAGCGTTTATATCAAAAGTTCCATTGCCCAATGCTAATATCCACAGGATTAAAGGAGAAGAAGAGCCAGTTAAAGAAGCCAGGCGGTATGAAGAAGAAATAATAAATTTTTTTAATATGAAGGATACTCCTTCATTTGATCTGATATTACTTGGGCTTGGAGAGGATGGACACACAGCATCTTTGTTCCCCGGTTCAGCGGCAGTAAATGAAAAAAAAAGGACGGCAGTCCCTGTTTTCATTAAAGATAAAACAGCCCCGCGTATTACCCTGACTCTTCCGGTACTGAATAATGCAAAGACAGTTATATTTATGGTCTCAGGTTCTGCCAAGTCTGGAATACTTGCTGAGATCATCGAAAATGGCAGTAAGAGAGACCTGTATCCGGCAGGCCTTGTTTCTCCGCCTTCAGGCAGCCTGATATGGCTGATCGACAAGAAAGCGGCAACAGGCCTTAAGCTCGAATAAAACCCGGCATTTTACTATCGGATGATCAATCTGGTCTGGATCTTCTTTTTATGCTATATTGTTTTCAAATACTGAGCTTTGCGAAGTTATTTTCAGTACTGAAAAAGTGGAGGAATAAATATGAAGAAGCTTATCAGGAACATATTGCTGGTATTTTCAGCCGGATGCGCCGGCGGTCTTGCAAACAGCATTGCACTCTGGCTTTTAGGACTGTGGGGCGTTACACAATTGCTTGGAGTAAATTTAGCTCCAGCTCTGACTCCGGCATGGCTTTATCCAAGGATTGTATGGGGAGGCATCTGGGGCGTGCTTTTCCTTCTCCCTCTTTTGCGGCAGCAGACCATCCTGAGGGCATTTATTTTCAGCATGGGGCCGACAATGGTTCAATTATTTATAATATTTCCTTTTAAAGCAAATAAAGGCTTTATGGGAACAGACCTGGGTGCTATGACCCCGCTTTTTGTAATTTTCCTCAATTTTATATGGGGCTTAAAAGCTGCCATACTTCTTAAGATTGCTGGAAAAGATTAATATAATGTTTAGCGTATAATCAAAAGGCCAAAAGCTTTTGTTGCCCTCTATCGGGCTTGTCTGTTATGCTTGTCCCTGTCTTTTCAAACCTTATTATTCACATGCCCTGCCTTTAAAATCAAAGAAGAACTTTAATGTCTTTTTTACTTTATCTGAGAATATCTTACTGGAAAAATAATTAGAAACAACTTTTTTGTTTATCTCATTAAGTGTAGGGTAGGGATGCACTGCGCCTGCTATTGTTGAGAGGTTTATCTTTCCGTTGAATATCTCTACCCATTCGCTTAGCAGTTCTCCTGCATGAAGGCCGAGGATCTGGACTCCGATAGGTTTTTTCTTTGCATTAAGAAGCATTTTAATCTTTCCCACAGTTGAGCCCTCTGCCAGACTTCTGTCATTCATTTTAAACTCTTCGGTCCATACAGAGTATTCTAGGCCTGCCTTCTTTGCGCTTTTTTCATTCAGACCTATGCTTGCAAGCTCCGGATCTGTATAAGTACACCAGGGCATTAAACTATAATCAATCTTTCTCGGGAGATGGAGGATTGCGTTAGTCACAGCTACGCCTCCTTCATAACCAGCGGCATGGGTAAAGAGATATGTGCCGGTTACATCCCCTGCGCCGAAAATATGCTTCTGCTTTGTCCTCAGTCTGCCGTCCAATTTGAGTCCTTTTGGGCTATATTCAACCCCAATCTTCTCAAGCCCAAGGCCATTGAGATTTGCAGTCCTGCCTGCAGCGGCCATGATTTTCTCTGCGCGAATATTTAATGTGTTCCCGTCGCCTGTCTTTACTACAACCTCTTTTTCATTCCCGGCATCCCTTACTTTCAGCGTGGAAGAGTTCAGGAAGAACTTTACTCCCTCTTCGCTAAGCACATTCATTATTGCGTCTGCCATGTCTTTGTCTTCCCTGCTGAGAATCTGATTTCCCCTCTGGATAACCGTGACCTTAGTCCCAAGGCGGGTAAATGCCTGAGCCATCTCTGTGGATATTGGTCCTGCGCCGATTATTATCATTGATTTAGGAAGATCATCGAGATAGAAAATTTCTTTATTCGTTATATAAGGGATCTTCTCAAGACCTTCTATCGGAGGTATTGCCGGAGATGAACCTGTTGCAATCACCCAGTTCCTGGCGGTAAATTTTTTCCCGTTCAGATTCAGAGAATGCTCGTCAATAAAAGAGGGATGTCCAAACTCAACTTTTGCTCCGAGCTTGCAGAACCGCTCCGGAGAGTCATGCTTTTGTATGACATTTATTACTGAGCGGATTCTGTTAGCTACATCTTTAAAGTCCACATTAGAAATCTCTGCATTAGGGAGGCCGAATTTTCGTGCATTTTTCATCAAATGATATACCTTAGCCGTCTTTATCAGTGTTTTGCTCGGCACGCAGCCATAATGCAGGCAATCGCCGCCGAGTCTGTTTTCCTTTTCGATCAGCAGTGTTTTAGCCCCAAACTGTGATGCCCCTGCTGTGACAGTCAGGCCGGCGGAGCCTCCTCCCAAGACTGCTATGTCGTAATCAAACTTTGCCATAAGACCCCCTTATATGCACATACTTTGACTTTCAGTTATATATGATCTCAAAATCTTATCTTCTCAATCCTAAGAAAGCTGTTTTGATTTCTCTTTTCTGTTTTTATAAAAACCTGCAAGTTTCTTCACAGCAATGGGAAAAATGCCGAGCAATACGAATGAAAAGATAAGCCCGGGTGAGAGTATGCCTGAAAAAGACTCTATCTTTGCCAGTTCTTTCCCTGCATTTACATATACAATTGTGCCCGGCAGCATGCCTATCTGCGATACCCAATAAAACGTGAGCATGGACATGTTTGTGAGCCCCATCAGCAGGTTTATCAGCCAGAAAGGAAACGCTGGGATGAGCCTTAGAGTAAAGAGATAGAAAGCGCCTTCCTTTTCAATCCCCTGATTTATTGTGTTAATCTTTTCTTTGAATTTATTCTGTATCCAGTCTCTTAAGACAAAGCGTGTAGCAATGCAGGCTATTGTTGCTCCTATCGTGCTTGCGAATGAAACGATAATAGTGCCTGCCAATAACCCGAAAAGCGCCCCTCCTGCAAGAGTCATTACAGCAGCACCCGGGAGAGAAAGCGAGGTCACCATAATATATATAACCATATAGGCTGCGATTACCATCACACGGTTTTCCCTGTAAATAGCCTCGAACCTGCTCTGAGATTCTTTTATGTAAGAAAGAGAAAAATACTCTCCGAGGTCGAATATCAGGAAGCTGGCTATCATTCCGAGTATCAGAACAATAACCGCTATTTTTTTAAAACCTATTTTCAGCATCTGTCAGCTCCTGCAAGCGGTATTAGAAAAAATGATATCATCGAATGCGTGCCTCTGCAAGTTTTTAATATATTTTAAGCTGACAGGTGTTTTAAGTATTTGATGATATAATCTAAAATAGTATTTATCTGACATGAAAAGAATCCTTGCAGCAGACATTGGCGGAACTAACAGCCGTTTTGCTTACTTTGAGGTAAATAATCTGGATGAGTTCAGCCTTCTTGAATCAAGATGGCTGAAAACCGGGGAGTTCTCATCATTTGCCGGACTGATTAACAAATTAGATGAGACAGGGTTTAAGTTGCAGCCTGAAGAGGCAGACATTGCTGTCATATCAGTTGCAGGGCCTGTTGTAGACAACATAAAAAGCTCGCCGCCTTTTATTTCATGGGACATAGATGTATCAAAAGCAAAAGACCCTGGTTTTAAAAACATTGTCCTGATCAATGATTTTGTTGCGCAGGCGTATGCCTGTCTTTCCCCATATTCCAGGTCAGCAAAACAGATACTTTCCGGCAAAGCGGATAAAAATGGTTCAATCGCTGTTATAGGTGCAGGCACTGCCCTTGGCAAGGCTGTTCTTTTACCTGACGGAAGAGGTGAGTACATAGCAATGCCGTCAGAAGGGGGGCATGCTGATTTCCCTTTTGAGACAGAAAAGGAATGTGAGTTCCAGAGATTTCTGCTTAAGGAGCTTGGTGAATATTACATCACGGCAAACTATGTAGTATCTGGCAGAGGCATAAGCAATATCCACTGGTTTCTGACAGGAGAAAGACTCGAACCCTCTGAGATAGCATCAGACTTCTTTAAAAAACCCGGGACTCTGACCTGGGCATCAAGATTTTACGGCAGGGCATGCAGAAATTTTGCCTTAGAGGTTTTGGCCGCGGGCGGTTTATACATTGCCGGAGGCGTGGCTGCCAAAGTTCCTGAACTGGTAACTCACAAAGCTTTTGAAGAAGAATTCAGGAGGTCAAAGACCATGTCAGATATCCTGGCGAATATCCCTGTATTTCTGATGACTGATGAGGATAACGGGCTTTGGGGAGCAGCATTCTTTGGAAGCCTAAAGTTAAAAAAATAGATATATTCCCAGGTCAAAATACATTTCAGAAATATTTTAT